>JACMQJ010000311.1 GCA_014377055.1 Candidatus Sericytochromatia bacterium | reverse complement strand
TTGGAGCTCCACCTGAAACATTATGGGCTTATGATACAAGTAAATTTGCAGAAAAACCTCCTGCTGCTGCTTATGCCGCTGCTGGACAGTATGTAGTAAAAGACGATATTAAATTAAATGGTCTACAAGATATTAAAGACAATTTAGACAAGAAAAACCCTGTTGTATTTGGTATTAGAGTTTATGATAGTTTCATGAAATCTAAAGGTGGAATTATACCTACTCCAAACCCAAAAACAGAAAAATTACTTGGTGGACATGCAGTTTGTGCTGTAGGTTATGATGATACCAAAGGTGTTTTGATTATGAGAAATAGCTGGGGAACAACTTGGGGTGACAAAGGTTACTTCTACTTACCTTACTCATATTTCAAATTAAACTTAGTTGCTGATGCTCATGCTTCAAGCGGTGCTGTACTTAGAATTGGTAAATAATTAATTAAAATAGCTTAAAAGCTCTATCTAAATTAGATAGAGCTTTTTTGTTGTGTAAGAAATCCATCCTAACCTTCCTTTGCAAAGGAAGGAACAAAGAAAAGGAGGAGACAAAATAAGGGGCAAAAATAAATATAAAAAAATACCATTATATTTTAATATAATGGTATTCCAAAATTAATTAATTATCTGTCTAGCTCACCAGCAATTATATTAAGACTTCCAAGTGTAGCAACAGCATCAGCTATCATATATCCTTCTACAAGTTGATTAAAAGCCGAGAATATATAAAAACATGGTGGTCTAACCTTGACTCTATAAGGATTACCTGTGTCATCACTAACAATATAATAACCAAGCTCACCATTTGCTGCTTCGGTGCAATCATATATCTCGCCAGCAGGTACTTTTACACCCTCATAAACTACTTTAAAATGATTGATCAGACCTTCAATATTGCTATAAGTATCTTTTTTGTCTGGTATAGCAGCTCTTTTATCATCTGTATTAATTGGTCCACCAGGTAATTTTTTCATATATTGTCTGATTATCTTGATACTTTGATAAATTTCTTCAAATCTCAAAAATATTCGATCATAAGTATCACCAACTTGACCTACAGGTATATCAAATTCAAATTGGTCATAATAATAATAAGGATGAGCTTTTCTTATATCATATTCAACACCAGAAGCTCTGAGGCAAGGACCAGTAAAGCCCCAACTAATGGCATCTTCTTTAGAAACAATACAAACATTTTGGGTACGGTCTACAAATATTCGATTTTTTTTGATGAGCTTAGTAACATCCATAGCTGCTTTTTCAATTTCTTTAAGTGCAAATTTCAAATCGCCTTCAAATCCTGGATATAAATCTCTATACAATCCACCTATTCGGGTAAAACTATTAGTTAATCTGGCACCCGTTAATTTTTCGAGAATGGTATAAACTGTTTCTCTTTGATTATAGAGATACCAAAAGTTAGTCAAAGCTCCTATATCAACAAGATTAGCTCCAATACAAACTAGATGATCAACAATCCTCATTAATTCACTAAGTATTACTCTGATAAAAATACATCTATCAGTAATTTTAATATCAAGCATTTTTTCAACTGCTTTAGAAAAACCAACATTATTCATGATTGATGAAACATAATTTAGTCGGTCAGTGTAGGGAATAACTTGATTATAGGTTTTATTTTCGACGGTTTTTTCAAAACCACGATGAAGATAACCAATTTCGGTTACAGCTGAAACAATAGTTTCGCCATCCAAAGCACAAAATGTTCTCAAAGTACCATGGCTAGCTGGATGAGATGGCCCAAGATTAATAAAGAGTAATTCTGTATGTAAATCTTTATAAAACTCTTTTTCTATTTCTTGAGGTTTTAAATTTGTTAATGCCATTTTATTTTAGACCTTTCCTTATAAGTTCTTTTTCCATCTCATCCATTAGTGAATCATTAACACTAAGCTCTTGACGTTTTTTAGTTGGATAGTCTTTTCTGAGCGGATGACCAACAAATTCATGATGATTTAAGATCCTTTTCAAATTAGGATGATTGTTAAACTTAATACCAAATTGATCAAAAGCTTCTCTTTCTCCCCAATTTGC
>JACMQJ010000310.1 GCA_014377055.1 Candidatus Sericytochromatia bacterium | reverse complement strand
TTATTTTTTCTAAAGAGTCAAATCTACTCTATTTCATTGAATTTTCGTTATTGTTATTGATGTACTACTCATTTGATTATTTTCATTATGATAAATTTATTCTGATATACATTTTTTGTGTTATTAATTTAATATTTTGGCTTTTTTCTGATAAGTTTTCAAAACAAATATCAAATGTTTTTTATAAGAATATGATACTTTTTTCAGTTCTATTTCCTCTATTTATAATAATTTCACAAAGAAATGATTTAAATTTAACACTTTACTCTTTTATGGGAGCTATTCTTTATTTTACAATATCTTTACTAGATAAATCGAAATTGTATGCTGGATTTTCAATACCAATGCTAGGTATATTTTTATTCCTTATTTCTACATCACCAGATACCTACTTATTTAGTTTTATTGGAATTGTCTTTTGTTATATTTTTCATGCTTATCGTATGGAAATAATCAAGAATCCAAGATTTGAAAATTTTAAACTAAGCATTCATATTTTTACTCTAATATTTCCTATTACAGTTTTTGTTATGTCATATTTGAGTAGCCATTTTTACTCTTACTTAATTTATTCATTATTGCAAATAATGTTGTATTCATGGATTGCCTACACAGAAAAAAATGACAATTTAAGGAAATTTTTATGGTGGCTTACAGCAATACTAGCAAATATTATGGAGATTTTTGTATTGATCCGTTTTGACTTATTATATGGTCAAATAGTCTTTTCTTTTATAGGATTATCATTTATATTATTATCAAAAATACAAAAAAATATCAAGGATATAAATCAATACTTATACTTAGGACAAATCTTTTTATTAGCCTCTCCTTTTCTACACGAAGATTTCAGTTTTGGTATAAAATTACCATTAATTGAGTTTTTTATGACATTAGGATTATTCATTTTTGCTTCTTTTAAGATAAAAAGAAAAGCTTTTTTATCCCTAAATGTATTTTTAATACTAACTTCAATATCAATTGGTATATTATTGTCATTTTTCAATGGTAATTGGATAGTAAGGTGGGGAATACTTTTATTTTTGGGTTCAATAATTACTGTTATTGGGACTCAAATCGAAACTAAAAAAGAGATATTTAAAAAATATATTAACTCTGCATCCAATTTCTTAAAGGAGTGGGACTAATAATACTGGTAATATAGTGCCCCCTTTGAAGTAGATGAACAACTTCAGATTTATTCTCTTGAGAAAATGAATACAAATTTTTAGTATAAATTTTAAGATATGTAATTAGAGAACCTAAGATAATTTTATAACTATTATTTCACTTTGTTTTCACTAAAGGTAATATAATTAGTTTTATTAGAGAATTTTTTAGAGTAAAACCATGTTAAGCAGTTTAGATAGTGAAGTAGTGTTTAAAAAAGCATTTACAGATAAATTTGTTTTTACCAGATTTGTCAAAGATATAACTGGTATAGACATTGAAGTCGATAAAATAGAAACAGAAAAAAAGTTTGATAAAGAAATAGGGTATATTGATTTTAAATTTGACATATTCGCTGAGAGTCTTGATAAACGTATTATTGTAGAGATACAAAAAGTAGAATATGATCATAACTTTGATAGATTTCTTCATTACTTTCTATCTTCAATCATTGAGCAACAAAAAAGTTCTAAAAAATACAAGATAAAAAAAAAGTATATACAATAGTAGTTTTGACAGCTCCTTATAATATGCAAACAATAGATGGAGAGTGGGTTCAGGATGAAGTATTATTATCAAAATTAGATCCTCAAACCATAATGGGACATGAGAGAAAAGTATTTGGTCATGAATTGTATTTTTTAAACCATAACTATAAAAGTGAAGGAGTTAAACCAGAGATCAGAGATTGGTTAACCTTAATCTATGAAAGCATCAATAATCCAGAGCATCCACATGTGAATACAAATAATGAAGGAATAAAAAAAGCCACTGAGCTAATAGATGATGATAATCTAACTAATGAAGAACGAACAATGATGAAAAACGATGAAGGTAGAAAAGTTGTTCTAAAAATACAAGAAGATAAGGGACGAGCTCAAGGCTTGATTGAAGGTGAGCAAATAGGACTCGAAAAAGGTGAGCTTGAAAAAGCAAGATTTTACATAAAGAAGCTTTTAAATAAGAAATTCAAGGACTTACATAGAGAAATACAAGATAAAATAGATTCATGTACTGATATTTCTATTCTTGACTATATAGCTGATAATATTTTTGATATTGATAATGTTGAAGAAATAATAGTTCTATTACTTTAGCTATGTAAATAAAAATTTTTATTTACATAGCTATAAAATATAGATTTATGTACGACTTTCTGCAAACTTTGTATGTAGTTCTTCAGCAATGTTTTTTGGTAGCTTGCCAATATTAACCAAATCATTTAATGATGCTTTACTTATCTTATCCATTGATCCAAATGTTTCCATAAGCTTCTTTTTTCTAACACTACCAATTCCAGATATATCATCCAAAAATGATTTTGT
>JACMQJ010000309.1 GCA_014377055.1 Candidatus Sericytochromatia bacterium | reverse complement strand
ACTTTTCAGAAAAAGAGTTACCTCTAGTTAAATATGAACCTATTTTAAATATATTACTTCAAAAATGTTCTTCTGAACTACTCAAAAAAGTACTGGATATAAAAAGTCATTCCTCTAAAGATGAGGAAAATAATAAATATATTTTTAACCTTTATCTAGCACTTCAATTACCTGACGATAAAAAAGATAATAAAAAGATGAAAAGATGAATGAATTTAATTTAACAAAAGAACAATCCCGTAGAGTAAAAGATCATAATCTTGATTATTTTAAGGATAATAATTTTTGTCCAGAAACAAAACAAAATATACTTAACTATGCTGTAAGATTAGGTAAAATTGACATTATCAAATACTACATTGAGCAAGGTGTCAAAGTAACAAGCTCTAGTGCTATCAGTGATTTAATGAGAAGAAATGCAAAGATTGATACCTTGGAATACCTTGAATCTAAAGGTGTAGAAATTGCGACAAATGTTTTTTTACTGGTAGCGATTAAAGCACAAAACTTGAAATTCAGCCAGTTTCTCGCCCCTAAAGTAACAGATTTTGACTCTTTCTCTCTTAAAACTTCCATCAAATTCTCCATAGAAAGCTTTCTTGATCTGCCAAAAGCCAGTAAAGTCTTTGATTGTTTATTAAAAAAAATTAGCTCCGAAGACCTTAATCAATTATTGAGCGAAATTGATGATAATAAATTTAAAGATAAAAAAACTTTTGTTTTTAACGAGTTTTTAAAAATTCATTTGCCTGACAATAAGGTTAAAACAAAAAGAATTAAAATTTAGTCTTTTAATATTAATTTCACCACCAGAAAAAATAATTTCCTGCACAATATCTTGCTTTAACTTTTTCGGTTAAATAGCAATTAATAATTTTTTCTACTGGCACAATTTTCTAAAAATATATTTTAATCTATTGATTCACGCAAATAAGAAAAGCTTCCGAAGGAGCTTTTTTTAAGCATTCACATGTTAGTAAATTGCAACCGTATTTTAAAACATATCAAAACCTATTCACATAGGAAAATAAAATATGAGTTTAGAGCTACAGTAAACTCATATGAATTGTAACTAAAGGTGATAATCACACAATAAGTCCTGCTTGTCGAGGATAAAGAGTTTATTTATTTATCTTTTCCTTTAATCTTTTATCAAAACACCTCTTAAGTTATTCCCGACAAATAACTTAATTTTTTATTTATGGATCAACTATATTAATTTTAATCTATTTTGTCAATAGCAAATGAATAAATTTTTGCACTACTGCTAATAACCCAGTTAGGGACTGTTACGAAATAAGTTGTGCTATTCAAAGCATTGAATCAGAGGCGATGCATAACTCCAATTGAACAGGTTATTTATTTACAACCCCTTAATTAGTACATATGGGGCAACACCACTCAATGGATTACCATCAACATAGCCATACCTATTGTCGAGACAAGTGCCTCAAATAGATTTGCAGGAGTGCAGTGTAGGCCACTGAGAAGATCGCTATAAGTAAGAATTGCCCTTTAGTATCAAGAAAGTGAAACGAGCTCAGAATTAAGGCCAACGTAATAATCCATGTAGAAATGCGGAGCAATCTTGAGGGATAAAACTCAGCTTCGATAGCACATGCGTGCAATCCAACAATTAAGAGGCTGTAGATACCTAAGGTTAAATTGAAGTACGAAAAATTATTCACACACAAATCGATAATAAGCACTAGTAATAGGAAGGTGCACACCAGGAGTAATCGAAAAAATCTTTGTTTCATAGAAGTTAATTAAAAATAAATTTACTGCTTTAGTATGTCACTACAGTTTGACCATTTTGCTTCACAAGGCGAACACGAGTTCCTGAGCGAAAACCTTGACCAATATCAGTCTGGATAATACGAATAAATTGACCCTCATCCGTATAGAATTCAAGATCATATCCTGGAACACTTCGCTGGCTATTTTGGCTTTCAATGTTGTTGCCTACAACACCACCTGCAATAATACCAAGCACTCTAGCCCATTTTTTACCATTACCGCCACCAATTTGATTACCAAGAACACCGCCCACCACAGCACCACTCACTAGGCCAACACCTGAAACATTGCTAATATTGACCATGGTTGGACGCACACTTTGAAGGATACCAAATTTGGCTTGTTCCACTTGACCTTGATTATTAACCATGGCTTTATCTGTAGCACAACCTGTAAGCATGAGTGAACTAACCGCGACCATAAGAATAAGAGATT
>JACMQJ010000308.1 GCA_014377055.1 Candidatus Sericytochromatia bacterium | reverse complement strand
GATGAAAAATTATTGCTACCAGGATCTGGAAAAATAGCGAAAGGATTTGATGGTAAATTTGTATCCAGACAATATCAAATCAAAAGCTTCAATGGTCAAAATATAGCAACTGATAATGCTAACATCAATATTAGCTCTGAAACTACTGCAAACCCAGTTGTTATAGCCCAGTATGAAGGTTTTAAAAGAGCACAGTCTATGAGTAGAGGTTTAGCCACAGATGATTATTCAAAAGTGACAAATAGCCCTTTACCTCAAACACAAGCAAATGATTTAGTAAATCAAATACAAAGTGAAATTAATGCAACTAGTATGGTCGACTCTGACTGGCATTATTCTGAATACACAAAACAATATACAGATCCAGCAGCTAAAGACAGTATTATGTTTAAGCAAGTACAAAAAGTTAATTTTACAGCAACTACTGGAGGAGCAGCAGGACAAGTTGGTGTTGAATATAGAAGTGATATTGTTGATAACGCAAAAGTCTTTAATAATGTAGCAGTTGCTTTTAGAAAGTCTTTTAATCTTGATGATGATGATTTTTTACGACCTGTTTATGCAAGTAATGTTTCTCCAAACTCACCTTTTGACCCAAATCTTGGTAATGCTTTATTTGTTGATACTCCATCTTATGTTCCAAGAGATGTATTTGTTGACTTAGCAACTACAGGAGTTCCAACTAACTCATCATCAACTCCTCCAGGCGAGCCTATAGACTTAGTTGTTAATGGTAAAGTTGTTCCTCCAACAACTCCAGGTGGTAATAGATATAACTTAAAAGGATTTTTATTAAAGGGAGATAACGTTATCTCAGCTCAAATGAAGTTTTATCACGATAAAGGAGCAACAGGTACAATAAACTCATTTAAACTAACAGCTGCTCCTCTAGCTTCGGGCAATGACAAACAAATAGTTAAATGGCTTGATAATAGAATATCTACGGAAAGAATCAAAAATAGCGACAGTGTTTTGGATGCACGTAATTCTTCATCAATCAACAATAAATCTATATCTACTTGGCAGTCAAAGATAATGGTTAATAGAATTGATCCCGATTATTTTAATGGTATTTTCCCTGCAGACTTTTATACACCTACAGTAGCTCCTTTTACTCCAATTAATAGAAATATAGACCCACAAGGAAATACTCCCGCAACAGGTGTTTATATTAATCCAACAACAGGGCTTGGTGTCACATGGGCTTCAGATAAAGCTTATCAAGAATATATAAATGGTTTAAACTTAATAGGGTCTGTTAACACTGCAACCAAAGTTAAAAATAATAATTCTTTTGCATTGGCACTAACAGATGCTTTGAATAAAAAAGACTTTCAAGATATTTATAACTTAGGTTTACTTAATACAGGATCAGGTAAAACAATGACAATCAAAGCCCAGGTTACAGCTCCAACAAATGGAACTCTTAATGCGACCATGGATATACAGTATGATCCAGTTAATAATAAATTTGTTCTTGTACAGAATAAATTTGATGCTTTTAGTGGAGTTTAAGTTTTACTATAACTTATTTCAAGGCTTAATTTATTGAGCTTTGAAATTTTATATAATTTAAATTAGATTTTATGTATAGATTTTATAGTTTTTTTTGTGTATTATTATAATATAAGTTTATTAGGAGTAATTATTTTATGAGTATTTCAATCGAAAAGGGTCAAAATCTGGCTCAGTTTATTTCAATATTATCTAACCCTGAATTTGTTAATGCCTTAAAATCAGTAACTAAAAATACTGACTCAGAAAAACCTGATTTATTAGTCAAAAATTTGGATAAGCTTAAAAATATTTTAGCTGCAGCTAATAGTGATAGCAATGTTAGTAAAACATCATCAGGTGAAAGTCTTTCTTTATTAAAATCTAATAGTATTTCTAGTACTCAAACAGCAAGTTCACTTGATAAATTAAATAGTTCAGATAATGCAGAAATTAATAAGCTTATTGCTAATGCTGACTTATTAGAGCAATCACTTAATTTGGACATAATACCTCCGAATGATGAGCTTGTAGATTTACTTGTTCAATTTAGAAAGATAATAGCTAAGCTTGATGTAGATACAAGAGCAGTTCAAAAACAGTCCAAAGATAAAGAAGTGAAGTCTGAATTAAAATTATTGGTTAATAGTTCCACCAAAAGTGGTTTGCAAGAATCTTTAACTTTAGTAGCAAAATAAGATTATAGTTAATATGACAAATAAATATGATGAGCTTATTAATATAGGCTCTCAACATCTTGGAAATCAAGAATATGATAAAGCAGAAGAAGTTTTTAACCAAGCTCTAAACCTTAATCCTAATTCGGCCGTTTCTTATAATAATCTGGGCATGATTAATATCATAAAAGGTAATGGTGAAAAGGCAAGGGAATTATTAGAAAAGTGCTTGGAGTTAGAT
>JACMQJ010000307.1 GCA_014377055.1 Candidatus Sericytochromatia bacterium | reverse complement strand
GGTTTTAATCAATAAGAAGATAACGAAGAAAGCTAAGACCGCTACTACAAAACTAGCTATGGATAATTTTTGTGCATTTTTTTGAGCTTGAATAATTAATTCATTCTCTTTCTGCTGTTGCTGCTGTTTTAGGGTTTGTTGAATTAAGTTAATATTTGAAGAGATGTTCTTTTTGTAAAAAATACTATCTTGATCATGAACTTCTTTTAAATAGATTAAAGCCTTTTCGAAATTCTTCCTTTTAAATTCTAATTCATAGTTAGTGTAGGTATAATCATAAACTCTTTTATCATCGTTAACTAATCTTGCAAAGGCTTTACCCTCATCAAGAAATTCTTGTGCTTTTTTGTAGTTATTTTTGGATATATAAATAGAGGTTAGATTTAGATTAATGGAAGCAACAGTACTATTCATTTCATATTTCTTCGCCTTTTCGTTTGCTTCCAATAGTAATTTTTCAGCTTTATCAAACTGGTTAGTACTAAAATATATTACACCTCTATTCTGTAGACTTTGAATAATACCAATGGGATTATTAAGTTCAACAAATAATTCACTGCTTTTCTCATAGTTATATAATGCCACACTGTAATTCTTCTTTCTGTAATATGCATTTCCAATATTGAGATATGAACCTGCTATTAGATCCTTAATGTTTTTTTTCTTTGCAATGATTAATGTTTTTTGATAATATTCAAGAGCTCTATCATAATCTATTTCCAACCAAAGATTCCCAATATTATTAGATACCCTAATCTCACCAATTTCATCTTGTAATTTTTTATATAAATTGATAGATAATAGGTAATAATTTAAAGCTGAATCTCTTTGATTTAGATAATAAAAACCAATACCTATAATTCTATATGACTCTGCTAAACCTTTTTCAAATTTTATGTCGGAAGCAATTTTATTAGATTTTTTACCGTTGGAAATTGTCTGATTTGGATTTGTTAATCGACTTTGATAACCCTTTATATTTAAATCATTAACGGTATTTGTATCCTTTTTAATCTGATCTTCTAAGTTTGAATTTTGAATGCCGTAGCAAATATTCAAACTGCTAAATAAAAATAATGTTAGATAAAATTTTATCATAAAAGAGCATTATTGTAAAGATATTCTTTAGGATTAAAAAAATAAGTATTATAAAAATTTTATAAATTTTTATAATACAAAAAATTTATAAAATTAATTTAAAAATTATTATTTATTTAATTACGTGTTATTTTCTTTTTATATCACAAACCTAACACTTTTGTACTGTACAATTAAAAGAATAGTTACATAAAAATTAAAATATATGAAAAAGTTATTAATCGTGTTATTTGCAGTTTCAGCTATCGCAGCAACATCTTGTAAAAAAGAAAGTGAAGTTGCCCCTTCTAAAAATGATAAATCAATTAAAATGAGTGATGATAATAGTTCTATAGATAAGTCTAACGTAAGTACTTGGGACTAAATTTATATTTATGAAAAAGTTAATCATAATTGCATTGATAGCCGTTTCAGGTATTGCTGGTGCAGCAACTTTAAGTATGCAAAATAAAGAAGATGTTAAAGAAATTAAGCTTCCTATTGATAATTCTATACATCAAAAATGTGCAAAAGTAGCTACTTGGGACAAAAATTCATCTTTAAATGCCTTTGACACAAGGCTAAAGAATAAATTGAAATATTTGAGTAAATCTTTATTTTATGCAACTTATAAAAAAT
>JACMQJ010000048.1 GCA_014377055.1 Candidatus Sericytochromatia bacterium | reverse complement strand
TCGATACAGCCTGTTACTATTGTAGCTAAAGAAGCTAATGTTAACATTACTTTTACTAATCTTGATGATTTAAGCATTTTAATTTCCAATTTATTAACTATTTTTATTCAATATATCATTTTTTGTATTTGATGGTTGAACTAAAGATAATTCTAGCACTTTTTAAAATACAATTAAAATTATCTTCGATTATATTTATGTAAGTATTAATATAATGCTATTCTCTTAAATTTTAGACGTTTATTTATTTCTAACTTACTATCAAAATTTTTATAAGATGCGATTTAATAGTTTTCAAACAGCTTCTTAGTTTTGATAGTTGTATTTTTCAATATCCAACTGTATTTCACCCAACATTTACACACAAATGTAATATTTAAATTTATTAAGTTTGGTTACCTATTACCTCTTTTTGAACATTTTATGTGATATAAATTACATTACCGTTCATACTTATGTAAATATTTTTTATTCTTTTATATAATTTTTGAATTCCGCTCTTTACAAGGAGGTGCAGAAATGCTAATAAAATTAGCAAGACTAATAATGATATTAGTCTTTACGGTAAGTATGCTTAGTAGTCCAGTCTATGCTGGTAAAGCTAGTCACTTATCAATAGGTTTTATAGGTAATAACAAAGTTGCTTATGTTACAATTAACGACAACAATGTGATAACTATTAAGGCTGAAAAGAACGTTAGTCCACTCGAAAAGACAAAAAAAATCGCTGAAAATCTCAACAAATTACTTTATAATAAACAACTTAGAGCCGACAAAATATTACCAGCTATCAGAGGCAATAATTTTATTGTTCGTTCTGGTGATAACACTCTATTTACAGTAGATAAAAACTTAGCTAAATCGGCTAATGGAAGCCCAGCTAATGTAGCCATAAAATGGGCTAATAGTATTAGAGTAGCACTTGGTGCTAGACCTCTAGGCTACCAAGTTTCCAGAAGTTTAGCTGTTAGAGCTGATAGAAACAGTCAATATGGATATGCTTCATGGTATGGTCCTGGATTCCAAGGTAGACCAACATCAAGTGGTGAAGCTTATGATATGAATAAATTTACTGCAGCTCATAGAACATTTCCTTTAGGAACACCTTTACTCGTAACTAATATGAGTACAGGAAGAAGTGTTATGGTCAGAGTTAATGACCGTGGTCCTTATGCAGATACAGCTCACAGAGTAATAGATTTATCTGGTGCAGCATTTCGCTCAATTGCTTCTCTAAACTCAGGTGTGATAAAAATAAAAATTGATGTAATAAAATAATCATCTTTTTTATTTTTAAAAAAGGATAATAGTAATAATATGAACAAAGACAGGTACCTTAAAAAGTATCTGTTTTTTTATGTTTTTTAATAACTTATTTTTTGTAATAACCTATTCTTTACTGAGATTTAACCTTATAACTAATCTTAACACCGTGAATATTAGCAAGTTTGCTCAATAATTTCAGATAAATAGAAAGTAATTATACATAGTTAAAAATTTTAAATTGGAGTTTATTTAATGAGTGGTGATATAAGAACATCAAATCCTAGTGGTACCTCTATCTATGATTCTTTGTCACTTAAAATTGACAAACCTACACCAAAAGCACCTACAGCAGTACAAGAAAAACCTACTCAAATAACTAGCGATCAAAGTCAAGTTGAAATTCCTCAAGGTAAACAAAATGCTGGTAATGTTGATTTTGTAGATAAACCAGAAACTACAAAAAACACGAAGTCTTTACCACTTATTGATGAAAAATCAGGAGACGTTCTCAAATTTAAAACTGATGCCAAAGGTTTACCTGAGCTTAATGAAAAAGGACAATTACAACCAGATCCAAAAGGTAACCCTGTATTTATTAAAGTTACCAATGATGATCAACCTTTACCAGATAAAAATGGTAATCTTATTTTTGTTGAATCAGCAGGTAAGATACCAGCTTCAAATGTTAGTTTGACAGATGCCCCTGCTCCTACTAAACCAGCAGATGAATTACCACCTCTAAATGAAACTGCATCAGCAGACAAATCTCCACAAAAAGATTCAGGTAAGGTAGCTCCTCTTTGTAATCCTGATACAGGAGAAATTTATAAACTAAAAGTTGATAAAGATGGTATGCCTATCCTTAATGCTAAGGGTGAACTGCAACCAGATCCAAAAGGGTCACCAGTTTTTGCTAAAGTTGATGATAAAGGTGCAATGATTGCTGATGCCAATGGAAAACCTGAATTTGTCAGTGCCAAAGGTCAGCCAAGCCCTGATACTCCCGAAGCTATAGCAAAAGGAATGAAAGCGATGAATAGCCATTCAGCTCAAAGATTTATGAATGGTATTGGTTATAAGTCCATGGCAAAATCAGGAGCTAGTTTTATTGCCAATACCTTAATTAAAGGTGTATCAGTTTCAGTTCCTTTCACAGAAAAGATAATAGGTTGGGGTGTAAAAGATGCAGTTGTTAAAGCTGTTGGAGCCGAACTAAAAGTATTAAAAGTTGCAAAGGCTGGAACAACAACCGTAATTGCAGCGACCAAACTCGCTACAACATCAGCTACAGAGGGTGCAATAAAATTATTAACTGATGCAGGACGACTCGGAAAAGGTGTAGAAACTCTTACTATAAAAGAAGCTGCTAAAATTGCTGGCGGAAGAGTGAGTGCAGTAAAAGCAGGTTATGATGGTATCAAAGCTATAACAAAGGGATTTGCTGAAGCTACAACCAAAGAAGGTGTAGTTGCAGGAAGTAAAATAATCGGAGGTGTTGCCAAAAAGACAATTATTGGAGCTAGTGAACAAGCCCTCAAAAAAGGAGTCACTGAAGGTATAGAAACAGGATTTAAAGCTGTAACTAAAAAGGCTGGTGCCAAATTAGCTGAAACAGTCACAACAAAAGCAACTGAAAAAGTTTTAACAACAGCCGCCACAAAAGCAGCAACCGAAGCTACAGCTAAAGGTGCAGGTAAAATAGGTAGTAGATTTGCAGGAGCGATACCTGTTATTGGAGCAGTTGCAGGATTAGCTATAACTGCATGGGATACACATGATGCTATCAAAAAACAGAAAGATCCGAATACAACAAAATTAAGTAAGGTTCTTGCTTGGGCAACTGTCGGACTTGATGGTATATCTACTGCAGCAGATGCTACAGGTATAGGAGCACCAGTTGGTTGGGTTGCTAGTGGATTGAGTATTGCAACTAGTGTTGGCTCTGATTTAACACAACACTGGCATTGGAATAAAAAGAAATAAGATAAAAATCTTTAATGTTTTATAGACGCATCAATATGCGTCTTATTTTTTGACAACAATATTTTTAATTTAATAACATAACCTTTTGATAAAAATGACCAAAAAAAACTTTTATATTTTAAATGAAGCTGTAAAAGTTGAAACTAAAATAAAAAATTCGATTTTTATATGCACAATTGATTTTGCTGAATCAACAGAACAAGCCAAAAATATTATTTCTGAAATATCTTCTCAATATAAAGATGCAAATCATAATTGTTGGGCTTATATTGTTGGCAAAAATGCTGATATTTTTCATTCTTCTGATAATGGCGAGCCATCTGGAACAGCAGGCAAGCCAATGTTAAATACATTACAAAAATATAATCTAACAAATACAGTTGTGGTTGTTACCAGATATTTTGGTGGTATAAAGCTTGGTGTTAGAGGGTTAATAGATGCTTATTCTGAAAGTACTGAACAGGCAATAAATACATCTAATTTGAGCGTTCTTTTGGAATTTTGTAAATACAAAATAATAACGACCTATGATTATGTTGAGCAACTAAAATATAAACTAAAAAG
>JACMQJ010000047.1 GCA_014377055.1 Candidatus Sericytochromatia bacterium | reverse complement strand
CTATTCTAATGCTGCACCACATCTTGGTCATGCTTATGAAAAAATAACTTCGGATGTAATTGCTAGACATCAAAGGCTTAGAGGTAAGGATGTTTACTTTTTGATAGGTGTAGATGAACATGGATCAAAAAATGAAAAAGCAGCCAAAGAAAAAGGTGTAACTCCTCAAGAACATTGTGACGAAATAGCTCAAAAATATATAGAAACATGGTCAAAACTAGGTATATCTTATGATTATTTTATTAGAACTACAGAGGAAAGACATCAAGAAACTGTAAAAAAAATATTCATCAAGTTAAAAGAACAAGGTGACATTTATAAAAAAAGCTATGAAGGTCTATATTGTACAGGATGTGAAGCTTTTTATTTAGAAAAAGACCTTGATGAAAATAATAATTGTCCTGTTCATCATCGCCCTTTGGAAACAGTAACAGAAGAAAATTACTTTTTTAAAATCACCAATTATACAGCTAGGATAAAAGAACATTTAATTAATAACCCTAGTTTTGTAGAGCCTGAATCAAGAAGGAATGAAGTTTTAAATTTGCTTGATGATTTTCAAGATATTAGTATTTCTAGAGAAACAGTAAAATGGGGGATCAAAGTACCTGACGATGAAAGCCAAGTTATTTATGTTTGGATTGATGCTCTTAATAACTATATAACTGCCCTTAATTATTTTACTGATCATGATGAATTATACAAAAAATATTGGCCAGCTAATGTTCAAATTGTTGGAAAAGATATTTTAAAGTTTCATGCAATTATTTGGCCTGCCAATCTTATGGCACTAGGCTTAGAATTACCAAAAACAGTTTATTCACATGGATTTATTACTATTGGTGGTGCAAAAATCAGTAAGACTGTTGGTAATGTTATTAATCCTGATGATCTTATTGAAAAATATCAAGCTGATGGCTTAAGATATTTTTTATCAAGAGAAGTAAATTTTGGAAATGATGGTGATTTTGCGGCCGAGTTTAACGAAGATAAAACCTTTAAAAAATGTGAAATACTAGAAAATAGAGTAAATGCTGATTTAGCGAATAGTTTAGGTAACTCACTTAATAGAATTGTTGCCTCTATTTTGGCAAAAAATTGTGATGGAATCGTACCAGAAAGATTATTGGAAGCTGAAAAGGACTTTTCTGAGTTTGTCGAAATGACAAAAATAAAAGTGGCTGAAAATATGGATAAGTACGATTTACAAGCATCCATAATAACAGTTTGGGACTTAGTAAATAAGTTAAATAAGTACATTGATACAGAAGCTCCTTGGAATCTTGCAAAAAAAGCTAATGACGATGAATCAACAAGACCATATTTTCATGGTGTCTTATACACCTGTCTTGAAACACTCAGAATAATCTCATTATTAGCATCACCATATATACCAACTATCGCAGGCAAAATATGGCATCAATTAGGTATAGAAGAAAGTATAGAGTCACAAACATGGAATGATATAACATGGGGTTTATTAAAATCTGGTATTATTACCCAAAAAGGTGATGTTGTTTATCCTAGAGTTGACTCAAAGCTTGCAGATAAAAGCTTAAAAAAATAATTTTTTTATCTCTTAATATGATGACTAATACAAGCTTAATTTTGCTGTATAATTTATAAAAAAAGGAGTCGTTCTAATTTATGGTAGTAATGAAAGTTTCAGGTATTGTTTTAGATCCACAGTCAAGAACACCTATATTAGTTTTAAGAGATATGGAAGACAGAAGAGCATTGTTGATATGGATAGGGCCTCCTGAAGCTAACTCTATTATGCTTGTATTAGAGAATATAAAGTTAAGTAGACCAGCAACCCATGATTTAATGACAAATATGATCAAAAGTCTTAAAGTAGAATTAAAAAGTGTGACAATTCATGATATGAAAGAAAGTACATTTTTTGCCCAATTAAATCTATCGAATAATAATAGAGAAGTATTAGTTGATTCAAGACCAAGTGATGCCGTTGCTCTTGCTTTAAGAGCAGATGTACCTATCTATGTTTCTGAACAAGTTATGTTTTCTAGCTCTATACCAATTGATCAATCCAAAGATGAATTAGAAGCAGAACAATTTAAAACTTTTATTGATAGTATCAAGCCAAGTGATTTTTTTAAAGG
>JACMQJ010000306.1 GCA_014377055.1 Candidatus Sericytochromatia bacterium | reverse complement strand
GCACTCCGCATTATTATTTAATAACTGTCATAATAGAACTAAAAATGTTAAAATTATAGTCAATAGAGTAAATAGAAAAGAATAAATGATAAAAAAGATACACGATTTTGGTTATAAAAAACTATTCTCAAATACCACTATTTTTCAGCAGTTACTTGAAACATTTGTAGATGATGACTTTGTGAAATATATTGATTTCAATGACTTAGAAACTGTTGATAAATCATTTATTTCAGAACAGTACAAAGAAACTGAATCTGATTTGATTTATAAAACTAAAATTAAAGGTCAAGAAGCATATATCTATGTTTTACTAGAGTTTCAATCAAGTGTTGATAAATTTATGCCTTTAAGAATAGTAAATTATATAACTAATTTCTACATGGGAATACTTGATAATTATGAAAAAAAGAAAAAGACTAAACCTGAAAGGCTACCTGCTGTTTTTCCAATAATGATTTACAACGGTGATAAAGAGTGGGATAAATCTAATGATATTAATGACTTAATAGAAAATAATGATTTACTCGGAGATTATGCAATAAAATTTAAGTATTTTAAAATAATTGAAAAAGATTATTCAAAAGACGAATTACTGAATATACAAAATATAGTATCAACTATTTTCTTTACAGAATCTCACTACAATATTGATGAATTGAACACTCAGATTTCTAATTTAATTGATAGTCAAGAAGACCCAAAAGCTATTAAGACATTTCTAAATTGGTTAAGGATGTTATCCAAAAATGATATAATTAAAAAAGATGCTTATGATGAATTTGAAAATATATATCATAATAAACAAAAGGTTAAGAATATGTTTGCTACAGCTTATCAAAAAGAAAAAGATAGATTAGAAAATATTGGTATTCAAAAAGGACGTTCTGAAGGTGAGTTTATTGGTATTCAAAAAGGACGTTCTGAGGGTGAAGTTAGTGGTAAAATAAGTTTACTTATAAGAATTTTAAATAAAAAATTTGGAAAAATACCAAAAAAATTAGAAGATAAAATAAGTAAAATCAAAGAAATAAATATAATTGATAATATCATAGATAACATATTCGATATTCAATCTGTTAAAGATGTTGAAAACATTATTAAGCAATCAGAAAATAAGACCTAAACAACAAAAAAATATTACTTACTATATGAATAAATGAAAAAAAAATGTCCTAATTGCTTGTGTATGGTTGATATGGAAGCAAAAATATGTAGTTTCTGTAAAACGGCTTTTAAAGAAGATAAAGTGAAAAATTCTTCGCTAAATTTTAGACCACCAACTATCTCTAATCAAGAAGTTAGTAGCCCAATAATTGCTAAAATTGAGGTGACAGCTAATATTACTCCACCACCAAAGATTGTTTTTGAAACTGAAATAGAAAAAGAATTAAAACAGGAAGTTAGTATTTTTACAGAATCAGAAAAATCTTCACACAATAAAATTACAGATAAAAAAGATCCTTTTTCAAAGCCTGAAAAAGAAAAAAAAATGCTTGAAAGAATATACGAAAAAGTTATTGATAAAGCAAAAGGTAAAAATTATTTGTTTGATACCATTAGTGTTGATACAAGGCTTGATGCTCTTGGATTTGTAGAGGATGATTTAAACTTTAAACAACTAAAAAAATTATTACCTAAAAATATAATTTCTGATCAAAATACTATAGAAATAAAACCTATAGAATCAAAAGAAGAAACAAAAATTTTTCAACATCATATTTTTGAACAAAGTTTTTTGGAAGT
>JACMQJ010000305.1 GCA_014377055.1 Candidatus Sericytochromatia bacterium | reverse complement strand
TTTAAATTTTGATTAGCACTGAGAGTTTTCCAATTCCATTTGTCAGGAAACATATTAATTATTTCATGGCTTAGAGGATATTTACTAGAAATAATAAAAAGAAATAAATTAGGACATTTTTCAAAAAAATTAACAAATTCCCCTTTTGAAAAACTTTGTTTATTTGAATTCATACTTTCCTTACTATACAGGACATTGGACACACACATATTAACAGAAAAAAATATAAAAACATAATTTTTTAAGAATTTGTTTATGATCTAAAAAAACCGACATGATTTGAGCGAACAGGAACATAGTTAGTTATATAGATTTTAGAAATCTCATCTACTTCTTTATTTGATGGATCTAAACTCTTTGCATAATTAAAGTATTTAATTGCATCATCAATTTTGCCCAAATGAATGTATATTTTACCGTATTTAAGATAACCATCAATATAATTAGGAGAGTACTCTATACTTTTTTGTACAAATTCCAAAGCATTATTCATATCACCTTTACTTATATAAATTTTAGCTAAAGTTGAACATGCCAAAAATCCATATTGATTATTATCTTTTAATTTTTTAAATTCTAAAATAGCATTATTCATTTCAATAAGTTCAAAGTAGCTTAGAGCTAGATTATAAATAGCTTCAAAATCATTAGCAAATGAGGATAAATATTCATTATATTTACTTATTGCTTCTTTAAAATTTTTATTTTTTTTATGCAAATTTGCAATTAACTTTATAGTATTTTTTTCTCTAACATCAAGACTTATCATCTTATTGTATATTTCAAAAGATTTTTCAAAATCCATATTTTCTATGTATGATTGTGCTTGCTCTTTTAAAACTATTAAATTATTAGGACTCATCTTTATTGCTTTTTGCAACTCTATGTTAGATGATTTTCTGTCACCTTCCATCTTATAACAAAGACCAAGATATACTATTATTTCAGGATCTTCTGGTAAAAATTTTTGAGCAATATTTAATTTTTCGATTGCCTGTTCACTCATACCCAATTCTAATAACGCTAAGCCAAGATTTTTTGTTATATCAGGATTTTTTTCATATCCTTCAACAATAATATCATTCAAAATTTCAAAAGCTTGGGTTGTATCACCTATTTTTATTTTTATGATGGCAATATTAAGTAAAATAGCATTATCATCTTGTTTTATCTTTAATAATTCTTGATAGCAATTGAGAGATTCATTATAATTTTTTTGAATTGAATAAGCATTGGCAAGTTTTAAATATATTTCATCCAAGTACTTTTGATTTTTTAATGCTAGATTAAAATTTTCAATAGCTTTGGCATAATCTTTTTGTAAAAAATTTATTTTTGCCAAAAAGAAATAATTATGATCTTTTTGAGTCTCTATTTCAATAAATTTTTGATATACCATAATCGCTTTTCCATTATTACCTTGTTTTTCTTCGATTTCACCAAGATAAAAATAAATATCAAAAAGATATGGGTTTTCATTTTTTTGGTCATATATTTCAAGTATAGAATTAAATATCTCAATTGATTTACTATATTTTTTCATATCTTTATAACATAAAGCTATAAAAAACATACTTTTTTCCTTATCATTATCAAATTTTGTAGCTTGCTCATAACAAGCTATAGCTTGTTTAAACTTGCTATTTTTTTTATAAAACTCGGCTTCTGAATAATATGTTTTAGCAAATGCAATTGATATTTTATTAATCTGTTTTGGATCTGTTTGTGTGTTTTTTAGCTGATTTAATAAACCAATAGCCAATTCAAACTGCTTGGATTTAATATAAACAGTACTAAGTCTTAATTTTGCATCAAAAGAATTAGGCTTATCATTAAGAAAATTTTTTAACAAGTTGATCGCTTGTTCATAATCTTTTTTTAATGAATATACTTTTGATAATTGCAATATTGTATCTAAATGGATAGGCTTTATTTCTAAAATATGTATAAAACATTCTTGAGCTAAATCCAGCTCTTGTTTTTTTAGATATTCTATACCACTCTTATAAGTTAATTCCAAATTCTTTAAAACGTCAGCTTCATTAATGACTTCATTTTTGAAACCAACTTTAAATATTCCAAGTAAAAGATTTTGTTTTTTAGACATTTTATAAATTTTAATAATATTGATCTATTTTGAAATTATAAAACAAAAAGGTGAGATAATAAGAATAACTTAACAATTACGAAAAATAAATTATTGAATTAGATGACTTTGCTAATTGGATTTTAGGTGTTTCGGAGTTTTAAAATTAAAACTCCGCCAGGTGGGCTCGAACCACCGACCGATCGGTTAACAGCCGATTGCTCTACCACTGAGCTATAGCGGATTACATAATGAATATTACAAATAAATTTCTAAAAAGTCAACCCCTTATAGCCATTTATTTGTATTTTTTATTTTAGTACTATAAATTAGACTAACTTATAGTAGCCGCAACCCTTCTTTTTGTTAGATCAAAGATTTTTTTCTGCCAGATAAAAATAGCTTCATAATGTTCATCTTCACTAATGTATGGTACTTTTTGAGCAACAGTAAGATGACTCGCAATGGTAATATCTGCAATTGTTAATCTATCGCCAACAATAAATTCTTTATTTTCAAGTTTTTTTAAGAGTGTATCAAGATAGCCTCTAGCTTTCTTTTTTAACTCATCTTTTTTACTTAGATCTGCACCATAAGCTTTTAATTGCATTTTTGTAATAAAAGGAGCTAATCTTTCTTTATTATTATCAATTAAACCTATTCCTGTTTTTATGTCTTCTAATTCTGCAAGATATTCAGGATGCTCATAAAGATACATAACTGCAAGATTAGAAAATGGTGACAAAAATGCTTCATCAGCCCAATCTTCCCATAATTTTACTTCTTCATTTAACTTATGGTCATCATTAATAAATAAACTTGGTTCAGGGCATATATCTTCAAGATAAAGAGCAATTTTGGTTGAATCATGTATTACTTTATTTTTGTGTTTGATTACAGGCACTTTACTTTGATTAGAAAGTTCTTTAATAAAGTTTTTGTTAACAATAGGTAAAATATTAACTGTTTTATAAGGTATACCTTTATAATCCATAACTTTGGCGACTTTTATACAATAAGGAGAATAATTAAATTGGAATAGTATAATTGTATTATTATCAACATTAGGAATTTTTGGTGTCATAGGCTTTTTATTTTTTAGCCACCATGCACCAACTAATGATAAAGCTGTAGCACCTGCTCCTACTAATAGTTTTTTATTAATTTCTTTACTCATTTATTAAACCTCTTTTATAAAAATTAACGCTCCATGGCGACCTGTTATTTTATTATCTTTTCTGTAAGAATAAAACCATTTATTATCATCATAAGTACATAGCTCTTTATTATAATCTATGTTATCTTCAGGTATACCAAATTTTAATGCTTGGCTCTTATTTATTTCGATCAAATCAGCAAATATTTTGTTTTCTTTGATCTCAAAACAATCATTAGAAAAACTAACTAGACTTAATTTATTTTTTGCATCTTCACCTATTTCAAAATTTTTTTTGGAAATACCTATACCAAAGGAAATAATTAAATTTTCTTTTTTTGAGTTATATTCATCGATCATAGTTTGTAAGGTTTCAATTATTATTGATTGAGCTGTTCCTTTCCAACCTGCATGAACAACTCCAACAGCCTTATTTTTTATATCAGCGATCAGAATAGGAAAGCAATCAGCATACAATAACATAATTGGTATACCTGATATATTTGTTACCAAAGCATCTGTTGAAGGTATTGCTTGTTGATGATTTAAAGCACCTCTGCCTATATCTTCTGCTTTAACTACGTGTACTTTTTTACCGTGGACTTGTTGTGCAAGAACAATATTTTGATGATTAAAACCAAGCTCTTTAGCTAAAATACGTCTATTTTGTAGTGAGTTATTAAATTCTTCGAGATCATTACCATATAAATTTAGTGAATCAAAAGCTCCTAAACTTATACCGCCAATACGAGTTGTAAAGCCATGCTGTAACCAAGATAATTTTTTCATTTTATTTGATTTTAAAACATCAAGATTATTTATTTTTTCAAATTCAAGCATATTTTTACCAATTACAATATTATGTAATTATTGTACTTTATAAGATACTACAACAAAAAATTTATCGTTGGATATTTGACCAAAAAATCTGTTGAAGTATTCCACCAATTTTTGGCTACAGTCGAATACATACTACGATAATCAACATGGAATTTTAAATCTCCATAATCAAGATCATTTAGATCTGGTTGCTTACCATAAAGTCCTCCTCTAACTTTACCGCCAGTGACAAAATGTGGTGCTGCTGTACCATGATCTGTTCCATTACTGCCATTCTGTCCAACTCTTCTACCAAATTCTGAATATGTCATTATTAAGACATCATTCCATCTACCTATATCAATCATAGAAGAACGAAAAGAAGCTATAGACTCTGATAAGTCTTTTAGAAGACGATCTTGAGTATTACGCTGATTACTGTGTGTATCAAAGCTTCCATGTTCTAGTTTTATTACATTAACAGGTATCTCAGATGCAATTATTCTAGATGCTGATTCAAATTGCTTACCTATATTTGTTTGCTAAAATGAGCTTTTCATATTTGTCATAGAAGCTAGCTATTTTTGAACCAAAATTTTAATTAAATATACAACTATATTATTCTACATCTTATATGATTAAATGGACGTTTACATTGATATTAATATCTTAGACTAACTGCATTACTATTCTTTGTCTATATTCATAGTATAATCAGTACCAAGATATTTTTTGAATATTAATAATTATTGGTATTAAGTATATGACAACTAAAAAATCAGACGAA
>JACMQJ010000304.1 GCA_014377055.1 Candidatus Sericytochromatia bacterium | reverse complement strand
TCTGTGGTTAAAATATCTTTATTTATAAAACGTTTAGAGTATAGATTCATTATTATCAAAAAACATGATATTATTAAACTCTTTAAATAATATATATCAGGATTTAACTAATGAAGATAACAAAAGCGATAATTATCTCAAGTCTTTTATTATTAATATTACCTATTAATCTTCAAGTCAGAGCCGAAAATGTTGAAAATCCTAAAGATAATGCAGAAGAACAAACTGAACCTAACCAAGAACAACTTAAGAACTTTAAAGGTTTAGGCATAACGTTTGGCTATCTTAGTTCTATAGGTCTTAGCTATAGACAATATTTTGCTGATAAATTTGGTGTAAAACTGACAGGTATCGGATATTTTGATCAAAATCAAACCTTTGGTACTCTTGGTCTTCAAGGCATGTATGTTTTGGGTGAAAATGATTGGATGAGATTTTATAGCCTTGCTGGTGTCTCTACATTTGCCACAAAAAGCTCATACAATAGCTATCCCACTAGCAGACCAAATGGTAGTGATTATGTAAATATTCCTGCAAAAAATTCTTCAAATGTTCAACTTTATAATAGTATTGGAGCAGGGGTTGGTATCGAGTTTGGTAGACAATCACAAAATCTTTCATTTGCTCTCGAATTACCTTTTATTGTTAGTTTTAAAGGTACTACTTTAAGTTCATTTTATCCTATTCCGTCAGTTTCATTGATTTATAATTTTTAATAAATGAATTTATTGCTAGAAAAAACTAAAGAAAGATCTAAAAAAATATTTAGAAACTTTGATCCATTGGACAAAAAGCTTTTTTTTAGAGCCTTATATTTATCTATAAATATTAGAATCGCTTTATTTATTGTTGCTTATTTTGTAGGTCGAGCGATACCAAAATATTATACGCCTGTCTCCGAGCTAATATTTCAAGTGGCTTATAAATGGGATGCAAGGTCATTTTTATATCTTTCACAATACGGATATACCAATATAGGAGATGAAAGAAACTTTTTAGCTTATTTTCCATTATATCCTGCGATGGTCAACATTTTTCATTATCTAACTGTTACTTATATGGCATCAGCTTTATTTGTTTCTTTTATTGCATCTGTTTTTGCAGGATATTTTTTACAAAAACTAGTTTTAATAGATAGTGACGAAGAGCAAGCTAATAAATCCTTATGGTTTTTTTATTTATTCCCAACCGCATATTTTTTAACACAGCCATATACTGAAAGCTTATTCATCGCCTTAATTATATCCTCTGTTTTTTATGCTCGAAAAAGTGTTTGGTCTGTTGCTTGTATTTTAGGTATGTTTGCCTGTGCAACACGACTTCAAGGATTGGTTATTTTACCAACAATTATGATTGAGTTTTATCTACAAAAAGAAAAAAAAATATCTTCTTTAGCATGGCTTGGTATTATACCATTAGGCTTTGTTTCTTACTTATTGATTAATTTTTATGTGGCAGGTAATGCTTTTGAGTTCTTAAAAATCCAGAGAGAACATTTTTTTCATCAAAATATTTTTCCAACTCAACAAATTTGGAACACTATAACAACTATCTTTAAAGATCCTACTTCAGAAATGAAAACACTTTTGCAAGAAGCTAGATTATTAGCTGTTATTTTTTCCTTTATAATTTTGGGTATTTCATATAAATGGATGAGAATTTCTTATCAATTTTATGCTTGGTGTCAACTAATTATTTTATTAACAGATTCATGGTTAATGAGCTTACCTAGATATTTATTGCCTTTATTTCCAATATATATAGTTTTAGCTAAATTAAGCAAAAAGCAAGAAGTGTATCAAACAATGATTATGATCTCAACAATAATAATGTCAGGTCTATTTTCATTATATGTTGCAGGTAACTGGGCTTTTTAGATATATTTTTTTGATAACTATTTCTAGTTTAATTGATTTTATAATTAATGCTTTCCATATTTAATCTAATATAGTACAATCCATTTTGATTTGTTCTTAATGATTATTAATAGATTATTTATTATCCCTTAGAACAAAAAAATTGTTAGTGTAAAAAACTAAGTGATAAACTAATTTGCTAAAGCTTTTAATTTATTTAGCGTTAATTTTGAGATTTTTCATTCCACTACGTTTCATTCATAATGACACTAATTGTCACTCTGAGGTACGAAGAGTCTGATTTGATTCGCTATAGAAATTAATATTTTCATCACTTTAATTTTTGCACGAAAAAATATTTAGTCATCAGAGGTATTTAAAGATGTTTAACTTGCAAACAGTAAATGAGCTAACATGTATGGCTCAAGGAAATGATGTTATGTATGCTAAAAAAGGTGCAATGATAGCTTATCAGGGACAATTCAAATTTGAAAAAATGCTTGTTGGTCCAGGTGGAAACTTAGCCTCAGCACTTATCGGTAATATTACTCGAAGATTTACAGGCGAAAATATGGAGTTAATGCAAGTAACTGGAAGTGGTAGCTGTTATTTTGCTGATATGGCAAGTCACATAACTGTTGTAAGTCTAAATCAAGGTGATAGTATCGGCGTTGAGAGTGAAAATTTGCTAGCGTTTACTAACACTTGTGACTATGGTACTAGAATGATAGGTGTTGGTGTTATTTCACAAAAAGGTTTATTCACATCTAATCTAAAAGCAAAAGGAGCAGGTGCTCAAGTAGCAATATTAACTGACGGTAATCCTGTTATCTTACAAAGTCCTTGTTGTGTTGATCCTGATGCAGTTGTATGTTGGACTGGTCCTGACCCATCATTTAAGCTGGATCTAAATTGGAAAATGATCTTAGGTCAAACATCTGGAGAATCTTATATGCTTGAATTTAAGAATCCTGGTCAAACTGTCATTATTCAACCTTCTGAACGTAAATCGGGTCTTAAAGTTGGTATTGATGATAATCAATATCATGCAGAAAGTCAACAAAGCTCATATCAAAATACTCAAAATAATATGAGTGGTATGATGAGCAACTTTACTGGTGGAGGTAATACAGGAACAACGCCGCCAGCAACTGCAGGTAATCCTATGAGTAGTATAACTAATATGCTCGGTAATATATTGGGTGGTAGATAAAATGACAATAATAATAAAAAATCAAAAACACAATCTTACTCAAGAAAATCCTGATATTTCTACACTATTAGTTGGATTAGGTTGGAAAGTTAGTGATACAGAACAAAACTTTGATTTGGATGCTAGTGCATTTATGCTAAAAAGTGATGAGCATATCAGAGATAGAGGTGATTGTGTTTATTATGGTAATCTTAAAGACAATTTGGGTATCCTAAAGCATAGTGGCGATAATAAAGTTGGTGGTGATGGAGATTCCGAGCAAATAACTGTTAATCTAAAAAATGTTCCCAAAGAAATAGGTCATATAACTTTTGTTGTTTCTATTCATGATGCACTTAATCGTAGCCAAACATTTGGTAGAGTATCAGATGCCTATATTAGAGTAATTGATAATGACACAAACATAGAAATTGTTAGATATAATTTGGGTCAAGAGTTTTTTAATGCAACTTCTGTAGTTATTGGTGATTTACTAAAAAGAAATGATGAATGGTTTTTTGATGCTGTAGGTATTGCTTTTTCAGGTGGTTTACCTGCAATAGCTCAAGATTTTGATATAAAAGTTAAAGCTTAATCTTTATAATATTTTTAAGGGGATAATCTTAAATGGATTTTGGAATTTCTAATAATGTACAACCTGCTTTCACTATGGGTGGAGCAGCACCTCAAGCTGTACCTCAAGGACAACAAGCACCACAGCAAAATTATAATTCACCACCAGTACAACAGCAACTAAATAATAATTCAACAAGCTCTTCAACTGGAGTTAGTTTAAAAAAGGGTCAAAAAGTAAGCCTCTCAAAGTCTAATTCTAATCTTGACCGAATACTTGTCGGCTTAGGTTGGGATATAGCTCAATCGAACAATATTCCTCATGATCTTGATGTAGAAGTATTTTTACTTGATGCAAATGATCGAGTTCCTGGTGATGATTGGTTTGTTTTTTATAACAAATTAACAAGTCCTGATGGTAGTGTCATACATTCTGGAGATAATAGAACAGGACTAGGGACTGGAGATGATGAGGTTATAAGGGTTCAGTTATCTCGTGTTAGTCCTTTGGTAACAAAGTTATTATTTATTGTGACCATTAGTGATGGTATTGCTAGAGGTCATAATTTTGGTCAAGTACAAAACGCCTATATTCGTATAGTAGATGAGTCTACTAACAATGAGCTAGTCAGATTTAATCTTACTGATTATTATGATAATGTAATGTCAATGTTAGTTGGAGAAATATATAAGCATAATGATGAATGGAAATTTAATCCTGTAGGCGAAGGATTAGCCAATGACTTGGAAGGATTATGTACTAGATTTGGTGTGAGTGTACAAGGCTAGTTTAATTTAAATCTATTTTTGTTCTTTGTATAGCTTTATTTAAATCATGCAACAAAGCATTTCTTTATTGCAAAAAATTTTGTTAAAGTAATATAGTGTTTAAAATTTTAAAATATAAGAAAACTGTTAATGTTAAAAAAAATATTTACTATAAGCCTTTGCTTATCACTATCCTATCTTAACTATAATCTTAAGGGTTATACTGAAGAAATAAGTATGGAAGGGGTTACAAATGCTGATGTTTTGAACGTTAGAAAAGATCCTGACTCAAAAGCTAGTATTATTACATCTGTTAAAAAAGATGCAAAAATAAAGATAATCGCCAGTAATAATGATAAAACATGGTATCAAGTTTTAGCCAATGATAAAAAAGGCTGGGTAGACAAAAAATATCTACAAATTAATATTAAAGGTAATATTGATTATAAAACTGTTTCAACGCTTGGTAATACCAAAGAACAAGGCGTTTTGCATAATGCTCTAAAAATAGCATTTAATAGTAAGTATAAATTTGTTCTTGATGCTGGTGACAAAATAAATCTGAATATTTATGATTTTAATAATAATTTTGTTTCTAATATTCCTTTAACTTATATTTGGGCTGTAAATAAAGTAGATATTAACTCTATAGTCTTAGCTGCTGATGATGAAATGAATTTTTATACTAATAATACAGATAAAAATACTATTACAAAATATGATATTAAGGGTATTAAGGTTGGATCAATCAAACCTGAAATAGCGGGTGATGTCTCATATATAGCTTATGATAATTTTGATGGTACTCTCTATAGTCTTGATAAACCAAATAAAAATATTAAAGGATTTAATAAAGCTGGATTGAATACAAAAAATATATTTTTATCCGAAACCAGAATAGCCAAAAATTTTAATGTAGATAAAGGAAAAGTTTATGTTCTTGATTATCCAGAAAATGAAAAAGAAACATATCCCATATATTATGTTAATTCTTATTCTTATGTTTTACGAGGCAACTATGATCCAGATGCTGCAATAGTTGAGAATGTATCAAAAGGCTCTATTTTAAAAAGTGCTATTGATGCAAAAACATTTAAAAGTAAGACATTGCTAAAAGATGACCCATCCAAAGTCAAAGAAACAAATTGGCTCGATTTTTCTGAAACTAATAAAAAATATGGAATTGTTGAAGAGCTAAAAAAAGTTAATGTTATAGGTGAAATAGATATTTATAAAAGTAGTGGTGAACCTATATCCACAATCTCACTTAATCAAAAATGGTTACTAAAATCTCCCGATCGTCATAGAAATACAGCAAATAATGATCTATCACAAATAATACAAGGAGTTGGTATTAATAAAGATGGGAATGTCGTTTTACCTGTTATGACAAAAAGTAAAAGCACCAATGTTTCAACTTTTAATTACTACTATCTTAATACAAACGATAATAGTTATAAAATAAGTCAGCCTTTACCTTTTAATGATACAAATTATTTTTTATTCAATGTCATTAATAATGATATTTATACAATCAATGCTCGAAAATATATCACTGTTCTTAATGAAAATGGTATAGAAAGAGAAAGCTTAGGTCGAATCAGTCCCTACAAATTTAATTTAGCTGAAAAATTATCTATTAACAATAATATGATGTTTATTTTTGATCGAGGTAATTCATCTTTTGGAGAATATGATCTTAATGGTGATGCAATAAAAGTCAAAACAGTTGATCAGAAAACAGACTTATTTGATTGGTCTGATGTCTTTTTTACCTCCAATAATTTTGTCATGCTTAAGACCCTTGAGGCTGAGGATAAAAAACTTGGTGTTGAAATTTATGATTTAGCCTTAAATAAAACCTTTGATCGATGGTTGATTACCCTTTCAAGTGAAAACTATTCGCCAAAAGTTGCAATGAATGAAAATAAAGAAGTTTTCATTGCAGCAAAAGGTAATTACTATAATAAAAAAGTTTTTTTATCAGTTTTTAATGATAAAGGTTATCTAATTAATAGTTGGAGTAAAGAGCCAGATTTAATAAACTTTTTTTCAGACATTGAGTTATCAAATATTAGGGAGAATAGCTTAAAATTTCTTGGTTTTGATGATGAAGCAAATATATATTTATTACTTTGTAGTAAAGCTAATAAATATAGAATTGATAAAATAAAAGTTCATACTGATGGAACAGGAGAAGTCTTAAAAGCTTTTGATCTCAACTTTTTTGGAGATTTGATCGCTGTCGAAAAGAGTAAAGAAGATAAAGCTACTGAAAAAGATAAAATAGAGGTTATTGCTCAAAGAAAATTTAGTGGCTCGATTAACGGTGATATTTTAAATATAAAAACGGGTAAAAATGGTTTTACTTATTTTATGCACAAAGATATTTTTTCCAAAGAAATAAGGCTAGGATTATATGATCCCTCAGGTACATTTTGGAAAGAATTCACTTTATTTGATTATCCAGATACCACAGGATTTACACTTGATAGCCAAGATAATGTTTGGATAGCTCAAGGGACAAGTTTAAAAAAATTGGCCACTTATAAATAAGATTAGGTTTTAATTTAGCTCAAATAAACTTTGACTGTTAAAATCACGAAAATTTGCTTCTTTGGCATAACCTAAGGGATTAGAAAGCATCTTTGTTTTACCAATAAGACTGTTAAATTGTTCATGCTGATGACCAAATATCCAAGAATCAATCTTATTTTTTAAAATTAAATCATCCAGATGATTGGCAAAAGCTGATAATAAAGTGCTGTTTTTCCATTTTGGATCGATACAATCAAAACTAGGTAAATGATGAGTAACCAAAACATTTTTTCCTTTAAAATTATCATTTAATTCTTTTTCAATAAATTCTTTTGATATTTGATGATAGTAGTTAGTATCATCAACACTAATTATTTCTGTTCCTGCACCAACATTTTTTCTTATCAACTTATAATCATTGAGGCGTTGACTGATCTCTACTTGATGCAAAGGATCAATTTGTGACCACAAAACCGAAACTATAAATCTGACATTATCAATGACTATTGATTTATTATTTAGCATTATATGATTATCAGACAAATATTTTTCATAGCTTGGATAGGCATAAGAGGTATTACCAAAGTAAAATTCATGATTACCCATAGTCGAAATAATAAATTTAAATTTTGATTCAATATCTTGAAAAAAATCATTTGCTTCTTCTCTGTAAGTATCACAAATAATATCTCCAGCTAGTATTAATACATCCCCAATAGGATCTATAGGATTCACTCTAAAGTATTCTCTATTTTCAGGAAACTCCAAATGGAGATCTGACATATACTGAATTTTCATTACAATTAATCCACTATCTTGTAAAAGTATTTTTTTGTTGTATGACAAAATATAATGTCTATTTGTTCTTCACTTAATATATTTATCAAATTTAATTTTTGCATAAAATATATGATCTCAGATTTTATTCAATATTGCAACTATTATTTAAAGATAAAAGCTTTGTAATGTTTGATATATAATGCTTACAATAATTTTAAGCCCTTTATTTTTAATTAAACTAATCATAAATAACATTAAAAATGATATTTTTTGTCATGGATTGAGTTAATATATAAAAAATTACTTAAAAACAAATAGGGATAAAAATGTCTGATTTTATTGAAACTTATGATAATGTCTTGGATAAAGACTTTTGTGAATCTTTAATAAATAAGTTTGAAACTAGTAATAAAAAAGTTGCTGGAACTACAGGTCATGGAGTTAATTTAACAGCCAAAGATAGTACAGATATTAATATTAGTTTGATATATGATTGGACAGACGAGCATAAAAAAGTTGTTGCTCTCACACTTAATCATCTAACAAAATATATGCGCAAATATAATCATGTCCTGACAGGAGCATTAACATTATCTTTTCCAGATCCTGTCACAGGAAAAATGATCCAAGTTAATAGTGAAGTTATAGATATGATTGGTGATGATACACTCCAAGCACTAATGCTAAAATTATATCGACTTGGCACAATTAATCTACAAAAATATAACAAAGGTAGTGGTGGTTATCATCATTGGCATTCAGAAATATATCCTCAAGCCACCGATCCAAAATGTGATGTATTGCATCGAACACTGTTATTTATGTATTATTTAAATGATATTGAAGAAGGTGGCGAAACAGAATTTTTTTACCAAGCAAAAAAATTAAAACCCAAACAAGGTCAACTAGTAATAGCTCCAAGTGGTTTTACTCATACCCATAAAGGTAATGTACCAATATCTAGCGATAAATATATTTTAACTTCATGGGTTCTTTTTCAAAAAGCAAAAGACCTATACAAATAAAAATTAAGCTGAACTAAAAAATATAATAACTTAAATTAATTTATCAAAGTGGTGCAAGATTTTTAATTAATATTTTTGATATAATTTATCTAAGATACTAATAATAGTATCATCCAAGGGGTTTGTACTCTTGAGTTAAAGTTAAAATTTTTTCTTGTATCGTTCTAAAAATATAGTTCATGAAAAAGATTAGGAGTTTAAAATAAATGGCAAAAGCATATATTGCGTTTGGCTCAAATATAGGTGATAGAATAAAAATTATCCAAAACGCTTTTGAATTAATTAATAATAATCCTGATGTATCAATAAAAAAAATGTCTTCCTATTATGAAGCTGAACCTGTAGAATATCCTAATCAAGCATGGTTTATTAATGGTGTAATTGAAATAGAAACAAAACTAACACCAGAAGAATTACTTAGTTTTTGCCTCGAAATTGAAAGTGAAATTGAAAGAATTAGAACCATTAAATGGGGACCTAGAACTATTGATCTTGATATTATTTATTATGATCAAGAGCTTATTTCTACATCTGACTTACAAATACCACATTTAAGAATGCACGCTAGAGCCTTTGTTTTATTACCTCTTGCAGAAATAGCAGAAGATTTTAGACACCCTATTTTAAATAGAACAGCTCAAGAAATGTATGAAATGATGATGAATACTAGCTTAGTAAGAAAAATAGAAAAAGAAAAAGAAAAAGAAGTACAACCAGTTTAATTTTTATATTATAATTGTTTTATAAATTCTAAAATAATGTATACATAAAGCAAAAAATAATGAAAAAAGTATTTATCAGTGGTAATAAAGCATTCGCAGAAGGGGCAATATATGCTGGCTGTAGATATTACTATGGTGTTCCAAGATCAATAAATAATGAAATACTAAAATATATGTCAGTTAGAATGCCTGAGGTTAACGGTGTTTTTACCCAATCAGAGAATGAAAGATCTGCAATAAGCATGGTTTTGGGTTCATCTGTTGCAGGTGCAAGAGTTTTGACAAGCTCAATAACGGATGGTATCTCAGCTATGGACGAAGTCTTAAATTATATGTGTGGTTTAGAATTGCCCTGTGTTGTTGGTAATATCATGTCTGGAAAATTTGGCTTAAAAAATCTCGAACCAACACAATCAGGTTATGCACAAGCAGTAAAAAGTAATTTATCTGGATATAGTAAGTTTATTGTTTTAGCACCACATACAGTTCAAGAAACATATCAATTAACAGCTAAAGCTTTTGATCTAGCTGATAAATATAGAAATCCCGTAATTGTGTTAATGGATAGTGCTTTAGCACAGCTTAATGAACAAATAGAAATAGAAGAAAATTTATTATCTCCAGAAATTGTCAAAAAAGATTGGAAAGTTGGAAATAATGAAAATAATAAAAATTTTAATGTTTTTAAAAGTTACCATGATGATGAATCCAATAAATATACAGACATATTAGCTAAATTTAAATTAATTGAATCTGAATCATTATATGAAAGCTTTATGGTTGAAGATGCTGATGAAATAATTATATCTTTTGGTTTGATTGCAAAAATAGCTAAAGGAATAGTTATTAATGAAAGACAAAAAGGTCGTAAAATAGGTCTATTTAGACCAATATCATTATCACCTTTTCCAAAAGAGGCTCTGAGAAGTATTGCTAATAAGGTAAATAAAATAACAGTTTTAGAATCTAATTCAGGTTCTATGTATTCTGATGTCTGCAAAATCTTGGATAATAACAAAAAAATATCTTTTTTTGGTGAATCTGAATATTTAAGTGGATTTAGAAAAGTAATCAAAGAATTTGAAAAAGGTATAGTTACAGTATGACAGTTGAAGCATATAACCCAAAAGAATTAAAAAGTTTTAAGGATATTGAAACGGTCTATTGCTCAGGTTGCTTTCATGGGACTATTAATAGGCTTATTGGTGAGGCTATTGATAAAATGGGGCTTAAAGAGTCTGTTATAGGAGTTAATACACAAGGTTGTGCCTCATTTATCTCTGATTATATGAATCTTGATTTTGTTGAAGCTCCTGCTGGTCTTGCTCCTTCGGTTGCAATGGGAATAAAAAATGTTCATCCAGATAAAATATTGTTAACTTATCAAGGCGATGGAGACTTACTTTCATTTGGTATGAGTGATTTGATTCATGCTGCTGCAAAAGGTAGTAAAATCACTGTATTCTTAATTAATAATTTGGTTATGGCACAAACAGGGGGACAAGTATCACCAACATCAATTCTTGGTCAAATAACTGATACCACTCCTTATGGTAAATCAATAGAAAAAGATGGCAATCATATAAATATTGCTGAGATGATAGCTAGGTTATCAGGTGCGGCTTATGTTAGCCGTGTAACTGTTGATATACCAAGCCGAATTGAACAAGCTCGTAAGACTATACAAGAGGCTCTATCATTTCAAATGGAGGGAAAAGGATTTAGTTTTGTTGAGTTTTTATCAACATGCCCGACATATTGGTACAAAACACCGATTGAGTCTAGGACATGGTTACAAGAAACATTGATTCAGCAATTTCCTATAGGTTTGATTAAAAAATCTTATACAAAGTAAGATTTTTATTTTCACCTTAAAAAAGTCCCCTATTTGTGAAAGATTAAGATAAAATATATTTTAATTGTTGATTTATGATAATAAACTTATAGCAATACTTTGTAATAAAAATAATAATAGTCACCATAATAATTTTTGGTTTTATTAGGATGAGAGGAGATCTATGCAGGTAGCTGTTTTAAGCAAGGATTATGAACCGTTAACTTATTGTAATGTAGAAAGAGCAATTACTTTAGTTTACCTAAATAGAGCTGAATCTGTCAGAGATTCAAACCTTGTCGTTAGATCTGTATCATCTATTTTTAAAGTTCCCTTAGTTATAAGACTTTTGTATAAAACGGCTCGAAGATTTATTCCTGTACTCAAATACTCACGAAAAAATATTCATGTTAGAGATAACTTCACTTGTCAATATTGTGGTCATATTAAAGAAATTTCGATTGACCATATTTTACCAGTTTCTAGAGGTGGCAAGTCTACATGGGAAAATACAGTGACAGCCTGTCAAAAATGTAACAGTAAAAAAGGTAATAAAACTCCTGAAGAAGCTAATATGAAGCTAAGTC
>JACMQJ010000303.1 GCA_014377055.1 Candidatus Sericytochromatia bacterium | reverse complement strand
TCTTTCATTTTTATTTGTCTTGGGCAATAATCGGCAATTTCTTGTTCATGGGTAACTATAATTATAGTTCTGCCACTTTTATTTAATTCTTGAAAAAGTGCCATTATTTCAACACTAGTTTTACTATCTAATGCTCCTGTGGGTTCATCAGCTAATATAATAGCTGGATTAGTTACCATTGCTCTGGCAATTGATACTCTCTGTTTTTGTCCCCCTGAAAGTTGATTAGGTTGATGATACATTCTTTCAGCCAAACCTACACTTTGAAGTGCTTTAATCGAAGCTGGTTTTGTATCTGTTTTTCCTGCATATAATAATGGTAACTCTACATTTTCTAATGCTGACATACGTGGTAATAAATTAAATGTTTGAAAAACAAAGCCAATAAATTTATTTCTAATTTCAGCTAGTTTATCATCTGATAGCTTTGAAACATCATTATCAGCAAGTATGTATTTTCCTTGATCTACTTTATCAAGACAACCAATAACATTCATCAATGTCGATTTACCACTACCAGAAGGGCCAGTTATGGCAACCATTTCTCCCTCACTAATACTAAAACTTACATTATCTAAGGCATGAATTATATTATCAGCTATCTTATAGGTTTTATTTAATCCTGTTGCTTCAATTATTAACTTCAAAATCCACCCCTAGAGCCTCCACCCCCGCCACCTGTAATACGTTTTGTTTGTCTAATAGCATTATTAGTACTATTTTTGCTTCCATTTTTATTGTTTGGATCTTTCTTCCATTTACTATCAACTTCTGATTTGGCTAATACTACTTTTTCACCTTCTTTAATTCCTTCTGTTACTTCGTATTTTTCTTCATCATTAATACCAATGCTAACAGCTCTGTCCTCTTGTTTATTATCTGGTTTTAGAACTTTAACAAAATACTTTCCTTTTTTCCTTGTAAGTGAATTACTTGGAACAACAAGAATATTTTGTTTATTTTGTTGAACTATTTCTATGTTTGATGTCATTTCAGGTTTTAAGACATTTTTATTTTTACCCAAAAGCTCTATTTTAACTAAAAAAGTAACAACATTAGATACAGTAACCCCCTTAGAGTATATCTGTACTACTTTTCCTTTAAATTTTTTATTAGGAAAAGCATCAGCTGAAACATTTACTTTTTCGCCTAGCTTTATTTTGCCTATATCGCTTTCATCAACCGATGCCATAACAAACATTCTTGATAAATCAGAAAGGGTTAAAACTGTTGTACCACCACCAACATTGCTGATACCAGATGAAATAATCTGACCGACCTGTACAGGTCTAGTAGTAACAACTCCACTTATTGGAGCAAAAACCTCTGTATCTTTTAGTCTTTGTTGAGATGTAAGCAACGATAATTTATCTGACTCAACTTTAGCCTCAGCGGCTTGTATATCTTGATTTTTTATATCTTTGGTGATTGAAGAGTTAGATTGCTCCTGTAATTTAGCTTGAGCAGTTTCTAGGTCATTTTTTGCTTGCTTAGAATTTGTTAAAGCTGTTTCATAATCAGCTTTATTATTTGTATCTTGCTCTATAAGTTTTGCTTGAGCATTTTTAACATCAATATCAGCTTGTTTAGAAATTATCAAAGCTGTTTCATAGTCATTTTTACTCAAAATAGATTTATTAAAATATAATTTTTTAGCATTATCAGCTTTTATTCTTAAATCTTTTGCTTTTATTCTAGCTGATTCAAGATTAGATATAGCCACTTTTCTTTCGGTACTTAACATATATAACTGACTACTACGTTTAGCTTTACTCATTAAGTCCAATTGTTTTATTTTGGCTGATTTAACTATATTAAGAGCTTGCTCCTTACCTGTTGTTAGGTTTTTTTTAAAAAGTAATAAATCTGTTTTTGCTTTTATTAATAATGCTTTAGATTGTAAAAGAGTCATTTGAGATTGTCTAACATTTCTTTGCTCATCAATTGGGTTTAGTTTTAACATAAGTGCTCCCTTACCAACTTTATCACTAACATCAAAAGGCAACGAAATAATTTCACCACTGGCTTTGCACTTAATTTCTATATCAAGATTAGCTGTTACTTTACCAGTTGTAAAGATACTACTAATAATTGAATCTCTTTTTACTACTTCTGTTTCTATTTTATTTTCTAAGTCTTTATCAGTGTTACTTTTTGACCAAAAATAATAACCTGTTGCGGAAGAGGCTAATATGATCAATAAAGCAATAATCAATAATTTTTTATTTTTCACGATGTTTAATGATATACAAAATATTTATAAAAATAATAATTCACACTTTAAATAATACAAATACTTTATTTAAAAAGTCCTTAGGTAACACTCTATGCTAATTTATATCCGATAATTGTAAACAAAGTGTGAAAATTTTTAATGTAATATCATAGACTAAAATAATTTTTAATTTTATTATATATTTCTCAAATTCTATCATATCAATAGGTATAATAGTTCATTAGTAGGGTGTAGAAAATAGTTAAAAATATTTCGTATGTTTTAGAATATATACTGGAAATCTTCTATATCACTTTTTTGCAAGGTGCTGAAACACACTTGTTCAGAGGACACCTTTTTTTGAACAAGGTCGCTTTAGCACATTGTCTTATTCTGTCTAATGAAAAATATTATTTCCCGTAAAAGAGGGAATGCTTATGTTACTTAAAAGAGAATAAATCTAAAATTGTCTATCTTGAAAAGTCGAGTAATTATACATTTTTATTTTAAAATGTTCTTATTTATTATGTAACTAATCTTTTTTATTTAAATTCAATTATAAAAATCTATAAAATCTTGCACAATACATATTATAAATATTAGACAAAAACCAGAAATAAAAATATAATTACTTACAAAATATCTTTTGAGAAAATATAGCTATGAATAATAATTTAAAAAGAACTAAGCTTTATGAAAAACATAAAGAGCTTGGAGCAAAAATAGTAGATTTTGCTGGCTGGGAGATGCCTGTACAATACTCTAATTTAATAGAAGAACATTTGACTGTCAGAAATAATGTTGGTATTTTTGATGTTTCACACATGGGTACATTTAAAATATCAGGGATTAAGTCGTTTGATTTTTTACAAAAAATGATACCTAATGATCTAAATAGGATAAGTAAAGGGAAAGCTATCTATACACAATTTTGTAAACCTGATGGGACTACAATTGATGATTTAATTATTTATTATCTTGACGATAATTTATTTTATATGATTGTTAATGCTTCTAATGTAGAAAAAGATTTTAACTGGTTGCAGAATAATATAGATAATAATGTTGAATTAGAAAATATCTCTAACAAAACAGCTATTATTGCTTTACAAGGACCAAGGGCAGAAGAAACTTTAGCTAAAATATCGGAT
>JACMQJ010000302.1 GCA_014377055.1 Candidatus Sericytochromatia bacterium | reverse complement strand
TAAATCTATTATTCATCATTAAATATTGGAGCTTAGGTTAAATAATTACCAAACAAAAAATCAGTTTAAATATCAAAATTAAGAAAGCATAAGAAAAAAATGTTAGTATTATTTATAATTAAATTTTTGATATTGATATTTTAGAGGCATTAAATGGTAGTAAATCAATTAATTTTAAACCTGATTTCAGGTGGATTAGTTGGCTATACGACTAATTTGTTGGCGGTAAAAATGTTATCCAAGAAATATCCTATTTTTGGTGGCGATATAATTTCCAAAAATAGTGATGAACTAAAAAATAATCTAAATAATATTTTAGAAAATAGATTAAAAAATAATCAAGAAATAAATAATATATTTGAAAATAGCGAGTTTAAATCATCCTTTAATGAGCTTATAGGTCAAGGTTTTGAATCATTTATAAATAATGAAAACAATCAAATAAAAATATTGAATTTACCTGATTCAGCTCTGTTAATAAAAAATATTAGTGATTTTATATCAAAGATAGATCTATTTGAAAGTATTGATCTTAATGTCTTTTTAAATCAATTAAAAATAAAAGATCTTTTGGGTAATGAACAAACTAGTATTTTTGCTAACAAATTTTATAATTTAATAATGAAGGTTATTAACCCAGAAATAAAAAGCTTTTTGATAGAAATATATTCAGGTTTAAAAGATAAAAGAATAGATGAGTTAGTTGAGAAAGATATTTTAAATAAACTATTAAATAATTTTGAGCTTATTTTTAATGATATAAGACCAAAATTAGCTAGTATAGATGGCGATATAACTTTATTTATTCAAGAGTCATTAGCTAAAATTGATATTAATATTATTTTGGAAAGCTTAGAAAAAAATATAAAAGCTAAAAAAATAATTGAAATAATCGGCTCAGAAAACAAAGAAAATTTAACAAAAGAACTTGTACAACATTTTATAGTTTTTATTGACTCTGATGAAGGTCTAGATTTTTTAAATAAATTAGCTGAATCATTGATTAACCTTACCAAAGGAATAGATAGCTCATTACTTGATTTTTTAAGCCCTGTTTTAAAAGTAAAAATATTTGAATTTATAAAAAAAAATATTCCTTACTTAGCTGATACAGCAAAAGACTGGTTGAGAATAAATAAAAAAGAAATAGAAGTGATCATAGAAAATACAATCGATCAATATTATTCAAGCCAAAATAGTACCTTAAGTCAAATAAAACTTCGTATTAAAGATTTAATCGGTCTAAAGGTTAGTGAATACTTTAAAATAGTAGAAAAAGGTATTGAGCAATTTGAGGACTATATTGATAATTCAGCCAGTGAAGATTTAACCGAAGAGATTATTGGATTCTTAAATAATAAGCAGTTAGGTAATCTATTTTCTGAGCTAAATTTAAATAAAGATGTATTAGCTACATTTTTTCATCAAATGATACATCAATATCTACCAAAAATAAATACCTCTATTTTTGATTCTTTTTTTGAAAAAAAGCTTGAAGATATAACAGGTATTTTTAAGGTTAGTTTTAAAGAAAAATTTGGTGACGATATTAAATTATTTTTAGCAAAACAAATAAAATATCAAATTTTTTATAGCTCCGAAATAAATGATCAATTGCAATCTATAGTTAAAGAAAAATTAGAAAATATCAAAAATGACAGTTTTTCATCATTGTTAAGTGTAGAAAAATTTGACAGTTATGTATCATATTTACCAATATTTTTAATGTTTTCACAAAGTAAAATTGTCGATAAATTGATTGAAGAAATAAAGAGGCAAGCTGAAAATAAAAGCCTGTCAGATATCATTAATCAAGACATACAGGAAAAAATAAAACCTAAAATAACTTCACTTTATGGAGATAATATTGAAAAATTAGCTTTAAAGATAAAAGAGATAAAACTATCTTCTATTTATCAAAAAACTCTGAATAGTGAAAATGTAATTAATTTAGCTGATTTAATACTAATAAATAATCAAGATCAAGTTAAAATAAAAATTATTGGTATTATTAAAAGTGTAATTAATAATATTAACATTGAAAAATTTAAGAACATCAATAAAAAATTATTGGTAGAAAATACTTTACCTATAACTATGATAGGAACAGTTATAGGATCATTATCGGGTATTACAATTTATTTTAATCAATCATTTAATGTAATTGGAAAATATTATAATACCCCAACAAATCAGCTAAATCTTTTTATTTCATTACCTGTCACTTATGCGGTTATTGGCATGGCAACTAATTGGTT
>JACMQJ010000301.1 GCA_014377055.1 Candidatus Sericytochromatia bacterium | reverse complement strand
TAAAGTCAGGCTTTAATCTAAGTACATTGTTATATGAATCCATAGCTTTGGCATACTGCAAATGTTGAGCATAAGTATTAGCTAGATTATTATGAGCCGCCAAATGATTAGGATCAAGCATAATTGCTTTTTGATAATGCTTTATTGCACCTTGATATTTTTTATCTAATTTCAAGGTGTTGGCAAGATTAAAATGTGCAGTAGGTAAGTTAGGATTTAATTTTATTGCTTGATAAAGGTTTTTTATTGATTGTTTAAGATCACCTTTTATCAATAATGTTTCAGCCAGACTTATATAATAGTTAGGATTATTAGGGTTAATTTCGATAGCTTTATTTAAACATTTAATTGACTGCTCATGATTATTCAACTGACTATAAGTAATACCTAGAAAATTATAGACATCATCGTTATTAGGAGATAAGTTTAGAGCCTGCAAATATAATCTTCTTGCCTCAATTAAGTTTCCATTTTGATGATAACTTTTTGCTTGATTAATTAATTGATTTAAACTTTCTAGGTTAGTATTCATTTTTTGTTATGACAATTTGAGAGTAATATAATAATAACTTAAGATAAATTATACTTTAAACCTACAAACCCTGAAATAACTTTGGTCGTAAAATCTTAACTTTTAAAACTATATATTTTCTAAAAAAAATGATCAATCAGGTTTTCTAATGTTTGATCCTCGAGTGAACTTTTTACTTTTATATTCCAAGACTTGATCAATTCTCTAAATTCTAAAAGCTCATTTATTCCTTGTTCGACTTGTATTAAAGTGTTCTTATAATCCTTAAATTTTTTTTTGTCACAAGATTTAGAAACTAATTTGTCAGCAATATCGTCTATCTGTAATTTGTTTTTTTCATCTTTAGAAAAAGGCCATATTCGACATGAGTTAGGTCTAAAATTATAAATAGAACAAGCATTATTTTCCAAAAACAGGCATGAATTATCTGATATTTTATTGGTTAAATATAATGTCGAAAACTCACCATATAGTAATACAGCATCTATGTCATTTTGATTTGATGGATATAAATTAACAAAAGTTTCTAAATCTATTTTTGTACCAGAGTTAATAATATTTTTTATATCATAATGAGTTAATGGTACATCCATATCCTTGCAACAATCGCCACACTGATTGCATGAAAAATAAATATTTTCTCTAAAATTCCACATTATATTTTAAAATATTGTTAGATAGATAAATCTATTAATTTTTTGTCTGCCCATCTTAACCTTTCGGCTGTAACTCTCAAAATATCTTTTAATAATTTTATTGCTAGTTTCGTATGATTTTTTTCAAGCTCATCAAATGATGATTTGCTAATGATAATTGCTTGTAAGTTATCTATCGCTCTAACTGATGCTGTTCTAGGTTTACCGTCAAAAAAAGCAATTTCACCTAATACAGTGCCATTAACAACTGTGGGAAATGATATTTTATCATGATCCTTTTTTTGTGTTGAGATTTCGACTCTACCACTAAATATTATGTATATCGAATCACTGTTATCTCCTTCTTTAAATAAAAAATCTCCTGACAAAAATTTTTTTGGTTCAGAAATTGATAATAATTCCTGTAGTTCTGATTCAGAAAAATCTTCAAATAAAAGCTCTACTAATAATTCATGACTCATAATACAAACCTATAAAACCTTTCAAAAAACTATTTTTCTAATTTTTCTATCTTATCGATCCTTATCTGATGACGACCAGCCAAAAAATCTGTTTTTAGCCAGACACTCAATATTTCTATAGCTAATTCTTTGGCAATGAATCTACCACCAAAAGTGACGATATTTGCATTATTATGTTCTCTGCTTAATCTAGCCATTACTACATCATGACATGTAACAGCTCTTATACCTTTAAATCTATTGGCCGATATATTGACACCAACACCAGATCCACAAACCAAAATACCTCTTTCAAAATCGTTACTCAGTACACCTTCAACAACAGGCCTGGTCATATCAGGATAATCAACAGAATCTGAGCTAAAAACACCTGTATCTTTTACCTCATGCCCTTGTTGTTTCAACCATTCTGTTAAATGATTCTTTAACTCGTAGCCACCATGATCAGCTCCTAAAATAATTTTCATATCAAACCTTATAACTCTTACAATTGCTAGCTAAATTATATCACTGACCATAGTAACTTTTATATTTTAGGTCTTAATATTTTGCAACAAATAAGTTAGAATATATAATCATTAATTAAATTTTGAGGTAAAGGTTTAAAATAAATTAGATATGAGAATTTTAAAGATTATTTCTGATAAATATATAATTTTTTGGAATAGGATTACTGCTTTTATAATTGATTTTTGTTTTATTACCTTAATAAATTTATTAATTGCTTATTTTGTAGGTTTTATTCCACTATTTAGTATTTTAATAATAACTGCATATTATGCTGTTTCTGAAAGTAGTAAAATTCAAGCAACTCTTGGCAAAAAAATAATTGGATTAAAAATAATTAATATTAATGGTCAAAAACAGACATTTGAAAAATCATTAATAAGAAATTTACTTAAAATATCTTTACCTCTCGCATTTCTTGAGAATGTAAAAATTGATTCTAGTTTTATTATTATTTGTTTCTTTATCACCCTTTTTATAATAAATTCATTATTTGTAGTTTTTACTAAACAAAACCAGTCTTTTCTTGATATTATTTCTAATAGCTTAATTATAAGCTCTTCAGAAAATAAAATAGCTTTGTCTAACTTTGGAAAGTTTACTATTATTACTCCTATTTTTCTCGTTATAACAGCTGTATTTATTATGTCTACTATTATATTACCATCACAACAGTCACAAAATTCAACTATAAAACATAACATGTATTTAATGAAATCTATGCTTGAAACATATTCAATTGACTGGGATGGTAAATATCCAGAAAATACAACTACATTGATACAAGAGGCTGAAAATAAAAAATATAAGAAAGAGATTAAAAATCCTTTTAAAAATCAAAATTTTTTAACAATTAATGATGAGCCAAAGAACAATAAATCTTATTTTTCATCAAAAGTAGATGCTGGAGTTATTGCATACTATGTTCATAAAAATAGATTAAAATATGCCTTATACGCTTCTGGTGTTAATAATAACCAAATTTTAACATCAGAAAATAAAATTTATTCATTGACTAATAATTGATAATTATAATTTCATTAATTTATCAGCTAATTTACATGACGCATTATCAACAGAAGCCTTTTCATCATCCTTAGATGAAGGGGCAAGTTTAATTCCTAGTGGGCTTAAAGGGTAATTCATAAGATTTCTTGTATGCCTTATAACAGCACTTCGACTAATCTGTTCAAACGAAACAAGGCCATTTGTAACTGATGAACTTGAAGTAATGGACATAGAAGCTTGCACACCAAAAAAGTGATACCAAGGCCCCATTTTATCTTTTGAATCTGTATGATTTGACCTAAGATTGCCAAGTTTTGATATTATTTTTAACTCATCTGAGCTAAGTTCTGAGGCTCCGTTTTCGGTACGACCATTATATGCAATACTTTTTAAAAGATTGTGTGAAGCAATTACAGCAATACCATAATCACCTTTAGTAGCATCTAATGCACATTTTAAAACATCAGCAGGTGTTAAATTTGTTTTTTGTGTTTTTAAGAGATTATCTCTTACTTTATCTATATAACTTTTTCCATCGGGCAATTTTAGTCCTACCAACTTCTCATAAGAAGATCCACCACCATTAATATCAGGAGATGAAGAACTTCCCATCAACTTATAAAAATCTATTTTATTAACTTTATCAGGGTTAACACCAGAGTTTGAAGGAAAAAGTGAACTCTGTGAAATACCTGCTCCCTTAAAATTAGGATAGTTTTTTATTACTTTAATACATTCATCAATTGTTCTATTAGGATTAAATACAGATTTAATACCATCATTTTTACCAGAAAGAACTTTATTTTTTAGATTTATTTTTAAAAAGTCTTTTAATGAGATTGCGAAAGGCTTAAATGATCCTGAGGAAGCAATATCTTTGTTCGGACAATAAAGGTCTTTTTCCGAATTAATCTGTTTCGCTTTATCACACAATTTATCAATTAAATTAATGCTTTCAATGTTAATATTGCCATTCTTTACTTTCTCTTTAAAATTATTTAGATCGTCTTTAGTAATAAAACTCTTATTACCTAAATCCATCTGTTTTAATAGTCGAGAAACCTTTAAATCATCTGAAGATATACTTAGGTTAAAAATAATTTCTGAAGGCTTAGATTTATGTGAGTTATAAATATTATTTATTTCATGAAGATCTTTTGGGTCAATTCCCACAGATTCAGACTCAAAAGCAGATATTTTACCATCATGATTTACGTCAATTTTTTCTAGTTCTTTAATGCTAATCTTGTTATCGTTATTATCATCAACTTTTTTTAAATTATTTAGAGAATTTATTTTCATTTTATTTAATATCTCCAGTAACCAATAATAATATATTGAGTAAAAGGATATAAAACTTGCTATTTTATTTGGAATAGCTCAATATTTTGCAACAAATAAGTTAGAATATATAATCATTAATTAAATTTTGAGGTAAAGGTTTTATGACACAGTATTTGGATAAGAATTGGCAAGACTCGATGAGAGTAAAGCT
>JACMQJ010000300.1 GCA_014377055.1 Candidatus Sericytochromatia bacterium | reverse complement strand
TCTGTTTTACAGAAATGATAGTTCCTGATTCAAGTGCTTTTTTTAGATGTAAACAAAATGTTGAGTGTTGACTTGTAACTTTATAATCTTTGGATGTAATACAAGCCCTGTATGTATTTGGATTCATAGAAATAATTAGTTTTTGTGATCTTTGGTTGCTTACTATATTATTCCAAGTATTAAAAACAAAAAGATCTTTTTCAGGTTGATATATTTTTTCTATACGAACATTAACGAGCTTATGAGCAAATTCTTTTTTTAGTCCATTGACCAAAATATTATCTATTATTATCACTAATTTATTTAAGTTCCGAAGCTTTTAAAACTTTATTCCAGCGTTCTTTTCCATCTTTGTCATACAAAGTAAAAGTTAATTGTCTTTCTTTTTTATTACCTGTTGCTGACATTACAGCAAAGTTACGTTCAGCATACAACGTATTAGGTAATCTTAGAGTATTTGCTTCTTTAGAAGAATCATAAGGAGAAGCTGTTAATGGTGAAAAAGTAAAGTCATAAAGAGGATAATTATTTTTACGATTAAGAACTGAAACCTCAGATTGGTGTCGATCTCCACTGATAAATATTACACCTTTAATATTTTCTTTTTCGATAGAATCAAGTAATTTTGCTTTTTCTTCTGGATATAAAGAAAAGTCTTCAATAAAAGTTTCAGTAACAGGATTTAGAACCTGACCACCAATAACAATTAACTTAAAAGTTGCTTGACTGCTAACAAGGCTATCCATGAGCCATTGAAATTGTTTATCTCCTAGAATAGCACGTTGACCTGTTTTTGACTTGTCTGGGGCACGATAAGTACGATCATCAAGTAAGAAAAACTCAACATCTCCCCATTCAAACTTGGTAAATGCTCCAAATACTTCTGGTGAGCCATAAGTCGGATTTCCCCAAAAAAGATCAAAAGCTTTGAGGCTGTCTTCTTTTTCTCTAAAACCTCGATCGCTATCATTAGGACCAAAGTCATGATCATCAATAATCGCATAATTAATTGTTGAAGCTAATAAAGGTTGCATTTCAGCTAAGGATCTTGTATGAGTATAGCGATGAAAAATACCTGTTTTACTATACCAATCGGCTTCTCTAAGATAGACATTATCTCCAAGCCAAATCATTAAATCAGGATGTTTATTATAAATACTAGTAAAAATCTCATAGTTACCACCATAAGGCTTGCCTGGTCTGTCAAATTCAGGCTCATTGACATAAGTACAACTACCCATCGCTACTTTAAAATCAGGTGGATCAGTTCGCCATTGCCATAATTGGGGTGTTTGAAATTCTAAAGGGTATGGTCTATCAACTTTTTGACCATCAATATATAATTCATAGTTATATTTTTTACCTGGATAGACTTGATTTGCAATTAATTTTGCTGTGTATGAATCTCTTTCTAGGGTTTTTATTTCTTTGGTATTAAATTTTTTATTAGGATTTGTTTGATCCCAATAAACAAATTTAACTTTTGCTGGTTTGTTTGTCTGAGCCCATAACAAGACTTCTTTCATTTCTGAATAGCCTATCATTGGTCCAGACTGCAAATCGTTAGTTCCAGCAGAAAAACTTATTTGATTAGAAGATAAATTAATAAATAAACTTGCAAGAAACAAGCTAAAAGATTTTTTTATTTTTCGATTAGTTTGTTTTTCAAACATAATTTTAATTATTACTTCTTAATTTTCTGTGTAATAAATATCACCAGCATACGGAAGTAAAGCCGCTTGTCTAGCCATTTTTACAGATTTTGTAAGCATTTTTTGATACTTTCTTGATGTACCTGTTAATCTGCTTGGTAAAATTTTACCATTATCAGAAACAAACTTTTTTAACAAATCAGTATCTTTGTAATCAATAATTCTAATGTCATTTGTTACAAAATAACATTTCTTTTTCTTTTTTCTGTTGTCCATTTTATTTCTAAACATCATTTTAAGAAAATATCCCCTTCCGCTAGTTATAGATGCGGTCTATAAATTATAAAAAACTTAAATTATTCTTCAATTAAATTTTTAAAGAAAGCTAATCTTTATTTAAATACAAAATTAACCTAGATAATTTTATCATACTAACACAGTATATGAGAATATCAGATCTTTTTCTTTTGTATTAAGATTGTTCATATCTATGAAAATATAATGTTCTTAGCCAATCAAAGAAGACATTAATTCTATTATCATTACCTGTTAGTTTTACCAAGTGAATGAGCTTCCAAATAAACCAACCCTTAAATCCAGTTACTTTGACACCAAATAAATCAGTTACACCAAAATTTTTACCAATAGTTACCATAGATCCCTGATGAAAATATTTATACTTTTTACTGAATTTAAATAATTGTGTCTTTGAATAAATATTGTGGGCGGCAACTTCTGCCTGTTGCAGTGCATTTTGTGCAGTTGTAAATAATTTTTGACCTTCAATAGTTGCATTATCTCCTATTGCATAAACTTCTGGATAATCAGGAACAGATAAGTAATCATCAACAATTATTCTACCTTTTTTATCTTTTTTGAGATCAAATTTTTCAACGATTGTGTTAGGCTTTACTCCAGCCACCCAGATGAATGTAGCTGTTTTTATGTCTTTTTCAATTGCGGTATTTGTAGTATTAATTTCTACACTTTCACCATCAAAATTTTTTACTTCACAATCTAAAAATACTTTTACACCCAGATCTTTAAATCTTTTTAGAGCAACATTTGAGCATTTATCACTTCCCATTTCTTGCAAAAGCTTTGATGATGATTCAATCAAAAAAATATTTATTTGTTCCATCGAAATATTTTTTAGCTCTGCTACTTTTTCTTTAATTAAATTAACCATTCCGCCTGCAAGCTCAACCCCTGTTGCACCACCACCAACAACTACAAAGTTTGTTAGTTTTTTTCTTTCTTGAATATCAACAGTTATATCAGCTTTTTCTAAAGTCTTAATAATATGATTTCTAATTTTAATTGAATCACCAACTCCTTTTAGACTGAGAGATTTTTCTTCAATAGATTTATTTCCATAATAGTTATTAACACTACCTAATGAAATAACTAGATAGTCATAGTTAACATTTTGAGTTTCAGTTTTTACAATTTTTTGTTTAAAGTTAATATTATCAATGCTTTCATTAATAAATTTAAATTCACCTAGATCATTTCTAAGTTTTATCATTGGATAGACAATATTTTCGCCTTTAACCTCTCCAGTTGCCACTTCATGCAACAAAGGCATAAAAACAAAATCTTTGATGTCACTTATCAATACAATTTCTATATCTTTATTTTCACCTAAACTATTTTTTAGGTTGGTAAGAAAAGTTACTCCACCAAATCCAGATCCTAGAATACATACTTTAAATTTACTTTTTATTTTCATATAATTTTTTCTTTTTAAAATTTTTACATAAACAACATTCTATATTTTAAATGATAAACTTGTTTATAATTTAATATCTAATTATGATGGTAAAAATAGTTTTTACTTTATCTTTTTAAATAAAATATAAATATGGGGTTCATACAAATGGCTTATTCTGATTTTACAAATAAAAAACTTGAAAGAGATTTTGGTATTCATTTTAAAAGAGCTGAACTATTTCCTACACTTCTTCCTGTTCAGCCAAGCGAGCATTTACTAAAATCTTTGGCTGTAGCAAAATTATTTAGTTTAACTACAGAAAAATCAAAATCAGAAGCAATTATATTTCCTATAATGGGAGAATTAAAAGAGAATAATAAAGATAAAATTTCTATTTTTTCAGGCGAGTCTATTGATGCTGACAAAGATAAGGGACTTACAGGAGAATGTGATTTTATTATTACTGCTGATGCTGACCTAATTTCTTTAGAAACTCCTATTATTTCAATCATAGAGGCTAAAAGAGATAGTGCTGATGTTGGTCTTGCACAATGTACAGCACAACTTATTGGTGCAAGATTAGTACATGAAAATCAAGGCAAAAAAATTAATTTTAT
>JACMQJ010000299.1 GCA_014377055.1 Candidatus Sericytochromatia bacterium | reverse complement strand
ATAACCGATTTAAAGTAATTACCTTTAGTAATCTGATTAAATCTTTCTTCATTAAGACTATCAAGACTGATATTAATACTTTGACAATTGGTATTTTTTAAAAATGATAGTTTCTTTTCTAAAATAAAACCATTGGAAGTTAAGCCAAATTTAGCTAATTTTAGCTCAGATAACCCTAACACAATTTTTTCAAAATCTTTACTAATAGTTGGCTCACCACCTGTAAGCCTCATTTCATCAATTCCAAAGTCATTGAGAATAGTACAAATATCAATAATTTCTTGACTACTGAGTAAATCATTTCTCTTTTTAAATTTTATATTTTCGGGCATACAATAAAAACAACGAAAATTACAAGCATCAGTTAATTGAACTCTTAGCTTATGAATATGTCTTTTGTATTGATCAATAAGAGGAGGATTAATCGTCAGGTGTTCCACTAACCGCCCACCCTGCAAAAGATTCAGTAATACGATAGTTTTTACCTACATAACCTCTAGGAAAATTACGAACATATTCTAAAAATTCTAAAATATCTTGATCATTGATATTTTCCATTACGTCAGACATTGGTATTCCTGCATATTTACCTGTTTCAGGGGTTGGTATTGCTTTTGCTTTTGGTGCAACTTCTTTAAAGGCAAGGGTAATATTTTCTAAAACCATAGGAGCTATAACTGATTCACTGGCAACATATCCGCTTTTATCTTTTAACATTTCTAATGTATACAAGGCTTTTTTGGCATTATCGGTAAAAATAATATTTTTTTCAGCTAATTCCAAAAATGTTAATGGTTTTCTAGGCTCTGCATTTTTTTGTTCATCTGTTTGTTCTTCAACCTTTTCTATTTCTTCATCTTTTTTATTAAACCATCTCTCATTTATTTTTTGCAAAACAATCATAGCAGGTAATATAGGCTTTAAAAACTGTAATTTTCCACGAAGAACTTTTTCTTGCAGATTAGAAAATGTTTCAGAAAAACGCTTTTTAAAGATAGACGAAAGACTCGATTTTATTATATCAAGCTTATCTAAAAATTTGCCCACACTATCAGCAAACTCTTCTATTTTATCTTCTTCCGACTTAAAAGATGGTTTACTGACGGATTTTTTTACTTTAGGCTTATTTGATTCTTTTTGTTTATCAATAGACTTATTTTCTTTAGTTGCTACATCAGATTCAGTTTCATCTGACTGTATAGTCAAAAAACTATTACCACCTTTGGATGTTACTTGTTTGTTCTTTTTGCCAGCCATTTATATATTTATAATAAAGAAAAAATATGGTACATGATCTTAATTATATATGATCCGATTATTTATTGAAATATTTTTATATGTGAGATATTTTTAAATTAAGAAAATTGATTTAAATCAAGCAAATATTCTTAAAAATACTGTCATCACAATCTTGATCAATACATAATGAATCACTTTGTTTTACATCATTAAGTATTCCTGAAAAAAATCCAGCCTGAACAGGAACAGTTACATAATTGCCTCTCTTAACTGATATTACAAGACTTTTTTGATTTTTTGCAGTTTTACCGTTAAATTCTAGTTTTCCACTACTGTATAAACTAAATCTTATTGAATTTACAGAAATACTTTTTTGATAGCTACAATCAAAGTTTTTTAGATCATTAGAACATGATGTAAGAATTAAAAAGATCACAAATATAACTTTTTTCATTTTTGAATACTTTCACTTAAGATTAGGATATTTAGAAAATAATTATATCACCTTAGTTTTAGTTAAATTAAAATTATTTGATTATTTAAATAATGATTTATTCCAAAAAATCTATTATTTTATCCCATAAAGTACTTGCAGATCTACCAATAACGAGTCCAATATGTCCTCCTGCTAATAAGTATTCTTGATGGTTAGCATTAGGTAAAACTTTTTTAACTGTTTCAAGAGATGAGCAAGGTACAATCCAATCATGTTGAGCTGCTACAGATAGAACATCTGATTTTACTTTAGTAAAGTCTATAACAGATTGTCCTATTTTTATCTCACCTGTTTTTAGTAAATCATTTTTAAAACAAATATCTAATATTTCAAAAAATACTTGTCCAGGTAAATCAGGAGTATCATTTGACCATTTTTCTACAGGTAAAAAATTATCCATAAATTTTTCTTGATTATAGTTTGCCCAAAAATCTCTTTCTTTTTTTATTGTTCCGATAGGTCTAACAGAGTTAAAAAATAACTTTAACATTCTACCCGAAATAATTCCAGAGCTAGCTATTTTATTTTTCCAATTAATTTTGGCTGCAATTTTTTGTAATAATCCACCTTCATCATTTCCTAATGGCGGAGTTAATAAAACTATCTTATTAACTAGCTCAGGATGTATACCAGCATACATTACAGTAAAAGTTGCTCCCATACAATAACCTAGAATATTAATTGAACTGAGAGAATATTTTTTTAGAATAAATTTGTTAAAGCGATGAATAGTATCATTAACTAATTCCTCGAGGGTAAGATGGGCAGAGCTTTTGTCAGGATCTGACCAATCAATTAAATAAACATCAAAACCTTGATTGCATAGATATTCGATCATACTTCTTCCAGGTCTAAGATCAAAAATATATGGTCGATTAATTAACGAATAAATCATTAATAAGGGCTGATTTGTTTCTTTTTTACCTTTATAAAGATAAAGACAATGACCACCATTCTTCATCACTAAAGTTCTTGGAGTAAGACCAACTTTTACTTTTTCAAGATCCGCAGTATATTCCATACCATATTGCATTTTTATACGAAACTGATCTTGTAGAGTTTCTAAGAACTTAAGCATTATTTATTTTCCTTTAGTGAGATATATAAGGTTTTAGACACGAATTAAAGGAATTATAAGAACGTCATAAGTGAAATATTTTTTACTATTTTCTTATTCATTCGTGAAATTCGTGCAATTCGTGTCTAAAAAAAAATTAATTATTTATTATCTTCAAGCCAATTTTTTACTGTTTCGGCTAATTGAGGAAATAATTTTGGACTAGCAATAATACCAACATGTCCACCAGCAAAATTTTTAATTGTCTTATTTGTACTACCAGCTAAATTATGTAATGGTTCAGCTGACTCACTAGGAACTATGTGATCATCATTAGCAATAATAGTTAAAATAGGACAAGTAATATTTTTTAGACTAGCTTTATGATTTCCTACATACAACTCATCTTTAAAAAACAAGTTGTCTTGATAAAGCCAAGTAATATATTCTTGCCAAATACCACCAGGAAAAGGAATATTTTCATTTACCCATTGTTCAAGAATCAAAAATGAATCCATAAATTTATCATCATCTTGTTTTTTCCACGCTGTATCCCACTTTTTCAAAAACTTTGCTGGTTTTAGTGAAATAAAACTATTTTGAGTCATTTCTGGTGACATATTACCCATAGCTGCAACAGCAAGATAAGGATTAATATGTTCTTTATTTGTCCATTTGCTCATCACACCAGCTTTAGAAAAATCTATCGGAACAGTTAAGCCAATCAAACCTTTTATTTCATCTTGAAACATTGATGTATAGATAGCTGATATTGCTCCACCCATACAATAACCAAATAGTACAGGTTTTTCACCAGCATCTCTGGTTACTCTGCTGACTACACGTTTTAAGACTTTAAGAAAAACATCTGTAAATGTTTGCCATCTGTCTTCTGGATCTGCTTCGCCCCAATCGATCATGTACACAGCATGACCTTCATCACTTAAACTTTTGGCTAAACTATTATTTTCACTTAAATCAAGAATATAATATTTATTGATCATTGCAGGTATCATCAAAACAGGGCTTTTGGTTTTATCAATTTTACCAACAACTTTTAAAACTTTTACTTTATTATCTTGATATACAACCGTAGTTCTAGAAACCATTTGACGTTTGTATTCAGTCATTTTCTTTAATAGCGGTGGCATTAAAGTTGTGCTTGACATCATAATTTTATATCCTTATATTTTATTTTCCTAATAATTATTTTGAGTTAACTTTTGCTTTTTTATCAGCATCAGAGGATTTTTTTAATTCTGATATTTCTTGTTCAAGCTTTTCAATTTTGTATTTTAACTCATCGTTTTCAAAACGCCATTCACTAGTCAAGCTATTTAACGCATGAAGTGTTTTCTGTTGCATCTGTTGATTTGGTAATTGTAATAATGAAAGCATTGATTCCATATTTTGGTTCCAATTTTTTTTCATTTCAAACATAGTATCAAGACTTTTGCTCATACTATCAAGATAAAAATTGCTATTCCAAAGATTATCAAAATAACTGGTAACAAATTTATCAAAAAAATTATCTCTTTTTTCTACTTTTTCTGAACTCATTAGTTTTATCTCCTAAAAACCGCAGGTGAGACCACCATCAACAAATAATACTTGCCCTGTAACATACTTTGCATCATCACTTGCTAAATAGCAATATGCCGCTGCAATCTCTTCTGGCTCGGCAAAACGCTTAAGAGGAATTTTATCAATTAAAGCATCTTTTACTTTTTCTGGAACAGTGTTAACCATTGGTGTTGCTGTAAAACCTGGAGCAACAGCATTAACTCTGACATTATATCTAGCAAATTCTAATGCCCATGTTTTTGTCATAGCAATAATACCTGCTTTACTTGCTGCATAATTTGCTTGACCAATATTACCTAATGAGCTAACAGAAGAAGCATTAAGAATAACTCCATTATTTTGTTCTTTCATCATTGGGAATATTTCTTGCACTAACATAAATGGAGCTTTTAGATTAACATTTATAACATCTGACCATGCTTCATCGGTCATTTTAACTGTAAGTGAGTCTTTGGTGATTCCTGCATTATTAACTAAAATATCTATTCTTTTATGCTTATCAGCAACATCTTTAACAAATTTACTTAAAGCATCTCTATTAGTAATATCCAAGACATAATAACTGGCAAACTCATTTAATTGACTAACAAGGTTTTTTAATTGTTCCTCTTGTCTATCAACTAATATAACATAAGCACCCTCTGCAACAAAACGTCTAGCTGTCGCTTCGCCAATACCTTGAGCAGCACCTGTAATAATAGCAACTTTATTTTTTAATCTCATGGTATGATTATTTCCACATTGCCATTAGTTTTTCATAAGATTTCTCAGTTACTTCAATAGTTTTTTCCATAACATTTGTTTGCATATCCCATAATTTAGCTTCACCAGGAGTAGCAACATTTAGCATGTCATAACCAGCTTTCATAAAATCTCTTTGATTCTTTTCTAATGCTTTAAAGAAGTTCATTGATAATTCTGCATTTTTTTTCCAATTATCTACCATTAATTCAAAGACATTCATTGGTAATTGTAACATTTCAGTATTTTTATCTTGCATAATATTTTCCTCAATTTATTTTTAATTTTAGAGTTTTATTCACTCTCATAAGAATAATTTATCATCTTTAACTTACAAATCACTTACAAAATTGGACTAATAATTATGTAAGTGGCTTTTAGAAAGGATTTAAATATTATCCAGATGAAAAAATTTTAATTTGCTTATCATGTTGCTCTCATTTTAGTTTATTAGTATTAAACTTGTAATTAAAAATATTGCATATATATTCTAAGGAGATTAATTTTATGAAGAACTTTTTATTAGCAAGTCTAGTACTTTCGCTTTTTGCTTGTCAGACCTATCAGCCTAATGATAATGTTACACCTAATCCAACAATGCCAATAATTACCAGTAGTAGTAATGGTAATGTTCTCACACCTACACCACAATCAAATGATATTAATTTTAGTAAACCAGTTGAAACCAGCAAACCTACAACATCTGATAGTAACACAACCAACCCATCAACAGGTTTTAAGTTAAGTAGTAGTGATTTTATTGATGGTGGTGATTATCCCAAAAAATATACTTGTGATGGAGCTAGTGCCTCACCATCTCTTTCATGGAGCAATCCACCTGCTGGAACAGTTTCTTATGCTCTTACAATGCACCATATACCAGCACCTGGAGATGAACATGTTTATATGGTTGTTTATGATATACCTTCAAATATAAATATGCTTGCAAGTAATGAAAAAAATATAGGAAAATGGGGAATAAACACTGTAAATGGAAAAACTGAATATACTCCACCATGTTCAAAAGGGCCTGGACCAAAATCATATATTCTAACTTTATACGCTCTTTCTGAATCCCCTAATATTAGCTCAAATCCTATGGTAACAAAAGCAATTTTGACTGATTCTATCAAAGGTAAAATATTGGGAACTTCGACAATCAATGTCACTTATTCACGTGGTTAATATTTAAAAAATTAAGGAATAAAATTATGAAAAAAACAAAAGCTTTAACCTCTTTATTATTTGTTTTGGGCTTAACTTGTTTTGGTACTGCTCAAGCTCATGTTAGCATTAATAATCAAGGTCATGAAATTTTGCATACATGGAAAAATACAGTTACAAATCAACAAATAAAAGCTTTTTTTTTGGCATTTATCAAAAATAAAATTTATTTGGAAAAAGCAGATGGTAAGATTGAATCTATTTTATTAAGCCAATTATCCAAAGAAGATTATAAGCTTGTTAAGAATAGAATTGAGAGTATCGAAAAAATAAATAATTCACCAACATTAATTAATTTACCAGATTATAAAGCAAACAATTATTTTACTAAAAATAAAAATAATAATTATTTTACTGAAAATGTTTCATTTGCTGTTCTTTTTATCCTATTATTCTTTACTATTTTTAAACTAGGTCTTTTAAAACGTGTAAATTTAAAAAGTTCTTTTACAGGTCTTGTATTTGCTCCATCCATTGCTCTTTTGTCATGTTCCTCTTATTTGAATACAGCAACTTATCCAAAAATGGTGACTGTACCTTCTTTTAGTCCTAATCCTTCTAATTCTAACCCAAGCCAAAATAATCCTAGTCCAAGTGTTGTTGATAGTACAAAAAATGATCCAAATACGCCAAAAAATACTAATGATACATTAACTACAGCTTTTGATTTATTTAAAGATCGTGTAAAAACAAGAAAAGATAATGATTATTTTTATATTGAATCAAATGGGATTCCAGATCATCAAATGATGATAGGAATTACAAGTTGGCAACAACAAGTTCCACTTCCTCAAAATTATTCAGGAACTAATGCTTGGAGTATACCTCTAAATCCCGTTTTGTCTGATAATCCAGTTTCCACAAAAGATCATTTTTATAGAGGAGCGATTGCTGTAGCAGTTAATGGAATTCCTATTTTTAATGCACTGAATAACAGAGGTGATGATGCTTTACTTGCTGGCGAATTGGATAAATGGGGTGGGCATTGTGGCAAGGCAGATGATTATCATTATCATATTGCACCAATGAATCTTGAAAAAATAGTTGGTAAAAATAATCCTATTGCATATTCTTTAGATGGTTTTGCTATCTATGGTTCAAGTGAGCCAGATGGATCTAGTGTAAAACCTCTTGATGAAAATAATGGTCATTTTGGTGACAATAAAATTTACCATTATCATGGTACATCAACTTATCCTTACACTATTGGAAAAATGAGAGGTGTAATAAAAACTGATGGTGAGCAAATCATACCACAACCTAGATTAAGACCTGCTAGACCTCCTTTAGAACCATTAAGAGGAGCTGTCATAACAGATTTTAAAGTAAAAGGAGAACAGTCTTATTCACTTGAATATACACTTAATGGCAATAAAAACTATGTAAATTATGGATTAAATGGTAGTGAATATAAATTTGACTTTGTTGATTATGCTGGTAAATCAACAACAAGTATTTTTAAAAATAATAATTAGAAGATTTTTATGATACATAATGAGAAAATAAAAAATATGAATTTTGAATTAAAAAAGATTAAAAGAAAGTACATTTTTATTACTCTATTTGTTACTTTATCAATATTATTTGTAATAATACACAAAGAAAAAAAAGCTTATGAAAGTACTTTTAATACAAGTACTTTAGGTAAGATTGTTGGTTTTAAAGCCAATAATAGAGATCATATAGATGCTATTATTTTATTAACAAAAAGTGGTGCTATACCACTTGGTTTTCCACCTAATGAAGCTCATACAGTTCTTAATGTGGCAAAAAAAGGTGATCAAGTTATTGCATTATTTAATACTAAAAATCAACATACAAATGATCGAGATAAAAAAACAGATTATAGATTATTAAAAATTTCAAATCTAAAAACACATAGTTCAGTTGATTTAACTGAAAAGATACCTCCTCCATTTGATCTTGGTAAAGATATAGATATTGAGGTGGATTTAAATAAACTTAAGTTTCATTTTGATAATAAAAATCGTGCAAAAGGTCTTATTTATAATAACTATTTTATTGATATTAAACCAGAGTTAATGGAGCAAATAAAACCTTTTATTGATAAAGCAAAAACAATTACTATAAAAGGTAAACAAAGTATTGAAGATAGTAATTTTGTAAACTATTATGGGTATCTAACAGTAAAGCCAGATTTAATTACTATTGATAATAGAAGCTATTTGTTGAAATAAGAGTATATGAAAATATTAATAATTGAAGATGAGATTAAATTAGCTCAATTTTTAAAAAAAGGTTTGGAGCAAGCTGGTCATATTGCAGATTGTTGTAATAATGGAACTATAGGGCTAGAAATGGCGTATGTTAATAATTATGATCTCATAATTATTGATTTAATGCTACCTGGTCAAAATGGATATGAAATTTTAAAAAATATGAGAGATTTTAAATTATTAACACCAGTAATTATTCTTAGTGCTTTGAATAGTACTGAAAATGTTATTAAAGGTCTTGACAGTGGTGCTTTTGATTATATAAAAAAGCCTTTTGATCTGGATGAGTTATTGGCTAGAATTAGGTTAATCCAAAGAAAAAATAGCTCTGAATCAGATACAGTACTCAAATTTGAGGGAATAGAAATGAATTTGATTAGTCGTGAGGTTAAGCGTTCAGAAAAAAATATTAGCTTAAGTCGGAGAGAATTTAGCTTATTAGAGTTTTTTATGAATAATATTAATAAAATAATTACCAAAACTCAGATTTCAGAAAAAGTCTGGGAATCTGATTTTGATATGAGTAGTAATGTAATAGAAGTAACCGTCTATCAACTCAGAAAGAAAATAGATAAAGGTTTTGATACACCTCTAATACATACAATTGTTAACGTTGGCTATATTTTTAGGACAGAGAAAAGTTAATTTGTTATACAAAAGTATCCGATTTAAAATAACACTTGCTTTTTCTGCTGTCTTTACCTTAATTTCTTTATTTTCAGGCTTTATAATCTATCAAAATATCAAGATAAATATAATAAACTCTGATAATCAAGAACTAATCGCTAGAGGTCAAGTATTAGCTTCAAAAACTGATATATCGCCTGTTATAATACCTTTAGCTAATAATGATGAGATGATCCGCATTGATTATATTAATGAAAAAATAAATAAAAATATTTTTACCTCCATTAACTTTCCTAAGGATTTAAAAACACAAAGACCATTTTCTGTAATTGATTTACCTGATCAAAGGCTTGCATTAGTTGATAATCCTCTAAATCAAGATAATACTGAAAAAATAAGAGTTTTTGTCACCAAGCCAAATATATTTTTGAAGAAAGAAATTAGCTTTTTATTTTATATACTTTTATTTAGTAATTTTTTTAGTATTATTCTAGCTTCTTTAATATCTTATGTTCTGGCTGGTATTTTATTAAAACCAATCAATAACATCATAAAAACTACAAAGACAATTACAGCATCACAAAAAATGGGTTTTATAGAAGTTCCTCAAACATTCGATGAAATACAAATGCTTTCAGAAACTATTAATGATATGCTAAGACGTATTGAAAGCTCTCTCAATGAACAAAATAATTTTTTTGCCTCAGCCTCTCATGAGCTAAAAACACCATTGACTATTTTAAAAACAGAAATCGAAGTTAATTTAAGAACACCATCTTTAAGTAATGAGTTTAAAACTTTTCTTATTAGCCAATTAGAAGAAGTTAGTCGATTAAATAGATTAATAGAGGACTTTTTGATAGTTAGTCAGTTAAATAATCAAAATCTAACTCTAAGATTTAAAATAGAGCCTTTAGATGAAATAATTTTTGATGTAATTGATAAAGTAAAAAGTATTTTAAAAATATCTGGTCTAAAATTAAATTTGGAATTAAACCAAGAAATAGATGATTTTGAGATAAAATGTGATAAAGATAAACTAATAAGTGTTTTTATAAATTTAGTTGAAAATGCTATAAAATATGCTTCTTCTGAATCAGAGATAAAAATAGTTATCAATGAAGATAAAAACAATCACCAATTTATTATTGAAATAATTAATAAAATTGATCATCAAATAAATAATATTGAAAAACTAACAGATCAATTCTATAGATCAGATGTATTAAAAAATGGTTATGGCTTGGGCTTATGGATAAGCAATAAATTAATAAATTTACACGACAGCAAGATTTCTTTTACTCAAGAAAAAGGATTTTTTAAAGTTACTGTTTTTCAAAAAACAAATATTTAATTATAACAATGGGTCTGAACAAGAGTTTAAATCCCTTGTTTATTTCTTTTTTGGTTTACAACCTGTTGAGCAACTAGTACCACAACTTTTGGCAGATGATTTTTTTTCTGTAGTGTCAAAAGTTCTAACACTATCAATTAGTGGTAAGGAAGCAAGATTTCTTCTTAGCTCATGTATTTTACAATCAAAACATAAAGTACCTATTCCCAAACAGTTAGAGCATAAATTTTCAATGGCATTTTGAGCAAGCATAACTTTATTTTTGTCAAAAGTAATATCTCCTATCTCTAAATCTTCTTCATTTGAATTATCGTAGATAACTTGAATATTTTTAATTTCGATTTGTTCATTATTGATTAATGGTAGTGATATGATACTTATTTTTGCCTGATTAACCTCACATTGGTTACACAAAATATCTAAACCCTGACAACTAAAACAAATATTATATATTGCTTCATTGATAGCAGAGATTTTTTCTTTTTCAAAAACTAAATTGTTAATCATTATACTTTCATTAATTAATTTTCAATAGTGGTAAGTTTTTCTTGATATTCTGGTGTTCCAATATCCTAAGTCCACATAATAAGTGCATCTTGTCTATCCTGTTGATAATAGTTTTTCCTACGACCTTTGACACTAAAGCCAAATTTTTCATATAGTTTTTGTGCTTCCATATTAGTTACTTTTACTTCAAGAGTTACCCATTTTGCATTATTTTTTAGACCATCTTCGATAAGTTTTATTAGAAGTTTTTGACCTATTTTTTTCTACGATAATCAGGATGAACGGCCATAATTATTACATGTAACTCTTCAAGTATAAGTACTAATTTTTGTTGATAGAATTGAGGGTTATCTCCATTGCTTTTTGTGATATTTTAGTTTTGCTATTATTTTCCAAGTAAACTTTTTTGAGTATGTTTGCAATAGTTTTAGAAACATCATCAAAAATACTTTTTTCAGTAATTTCTTGTTTTGTTTGCATCAAATAAGCAAAGACTCTTGCCATACCACAATTAGCAATAAAATCAGGTATAACCGAAATATTATTATCTGCATATAAACCTGTTTCACCAAAAAATATTTCATTATCATCAAACGGAACATTAGCACCTGATGATATTAATTCTAGTCCGTTATTAACCATTGGTTCAATCATAGACTTATTTAGAAGCCTTGAGCCTGCAGCAGGTATCAGAATGTCTACATTTAATTTTAGTAATTCTTTATTTAAAGTGTCGATTGATATTTTATCAGGACTAATAATTATATTATTTTCCCTTTTTGCCAAAAGATCTTTTATTTCCTTAAGATCAAATCCTTCTTTTGAGATTAAACCACCATCTCGATCTGTGATACAAACAATTTTCATACCAGCTTGAGCTAAATAAAATGCAGTAGGAGCACCAACATTCCCAAATCCTTGAATCATTACTCTTTTTTCTTTTGGATTACCCCCCCAAATAGAATAATAATGTAAAACAGAAACAGCAACACCATATCCAGTTATCATATCAGCCACAGTAAACATCTTTTTTATATCTGGTGAATATTTTTCATCTTTTAGGATTTTTGATACTCCTGTTTGTAAATGTTGAATAGCTTTTTTTTTGTTATCTTTATAAGCTTTTAAGTGTCCAACCACTATCCCTTGTTGTGGATGTTCCAATTTTAGAGCTGATGTAATTGGTAAAACTTCTTTTATCTCATCAATATTTAGATCTCCACCTGTACCATAATAATTTTTTAGTAAGGGTATGACTGCTTGAAACCATCTTTTTAAGACTTCCTCTTTTCTGGGATCAGATGGATCAAAGTTAATACCTGATTTTGCACCACCAATATTAGGACCAGATACAGCAAACTTTATTTCCATAGTTTTTGCCAATGAAATAACTTCTTTTAGGTCAAGACCTTTACGCATCCTAGTACCACCACCTGCAGCACCACCTTTCAAAGAATTGATTACAGCCCAACCTTCTGCTTCTGATTCTTGATCTTTCCATGAGAAAATTATCTCGGGTCTTTTATTTTCAAACTCTCTAAGCTTTTCAATCATTGTATATTTTTACCCCTTTGTAAAAAATTATTCTGATTTAATTTTAGATCAGTTAAAAATTAACGATTAGAGAGTTTATCAAAAGTTAAGAAAGAATCTGTTTATGAGGCTTTAAATATGAGGACTATTTATTTTACTAAAGATTCTGCTTTTGTAATTAATAATTCCAAATCAAAAGGTTTTTTAAAGTAGCTACTCGAACCGGCATTTATTACTTTTTTTATTTGTTCAGATGAATCATTATCGCTAATAATTATTATAGGAATATTTAGACTATTTCTTCTCATCTCTTCAATTAATTCTATACAATTAAGACTGGGCATGTATAAGTCACATATTATCAAATTAGGAAGTTCTTTTTTTATTATTTCAAGTCCTTTTTTGCCATTATTAGACTCAAATATTAAGTAATTGCGTAATTTTAAGTTAATAGATATTGATTTTAAATTTATAATATCATCGTCTATAATAATTATTTTTTTCATATCTGAATTATCATCATGTTATTAATTTATCTATCTATCATTAAATATTTGAAACAGACAAAATTATTGTATCATTTAAAGGCGTTATTGCACGATATAAAAATAGTAATTAACTAGTTTTTTTATATCGTTTCACCAGTTGTTTTTTTACTAGTTATTATAAATTTACAATATAAACAATACATAATATCTTGACTACTATTGAATTAATGCTATAATTAGGCTTCGTGTCAGTATATATTTAAGTTTATTTTAATTTTTATTTAACCAAAAGTGAGTAAGTAAAATGGCTAAGGCAAAAAAAATAGTAGCTGTAGTAAAACTTCAGCTCAACGCTGGTAAGGCAAATCCAGCCCCACCAGTT
>JACMQJ010000298.1 GCA_014377055.1 Candidatus Sericytochromatia bacterium | reverse complement strand
TTGCTAAAGCTTCTCATTATGTCTATTCAAGTGCTTGCAATTATGCTGAAGATAGTGGAATTATAGCAATTACAAAAGTTGATAATCCGGTAATAGATGTTTTCAAACCACAATCGATTCGCACTATTTATAATTGGTAGCGAAGGTCGGAGACCTTTAATCACATCTTCAAAGTCGGAGACATTGTGGAGCTTAGGCATAATTATCAAAAAGCGAATTTGTTTTAAAACCAAAGTCGCTTTAATTTATACAATTTAGTAAAATGTTTTTTATCTAGCTATCTCATAATTAAATTTCTCAATCTTATTTAAAGCTTCTTCTGCTAAATAATCGGTTAAACCAACAGAACCTCTAGTTTGTATTAATTTGTCTTTCAAATATTCGGGTAATCCGTTTGATGACTTATCATCATCTATTATTATAAAATTATCCTTCAGCTATTTACCAGTAAACCAATGAATTAGTTCGTCTTTTCGGTTTAAATGATTTATATTTTACGAATTTTAGTTTTTTTTATTAACATTGATATTTCTTCGCTTAAAAATAGTGTGCCATTCTTTTCAGGTATATTTATGTTTGTGAGAAGTAGTCAGTACAATATTTGCACCTGAATGAGAAATAATTCTTTCAAGTGACCTAACAGCATTTGTGCTAAATTCGGGGAAACCGTCTACTAATATTTCAGATTTTCTCCAAGAGTTAGCAGGCACCATTACTCAGTCTATGTCTAAATATGATAACATTTTACAACTGTATTACATTATTTTGTTAGTTCAATTATTTTTTTTCTAGTGGCAGGTTGTTGACTTCAGCGTCTAATTCATTTAAACGTTTAATTTTATCTTCAGTATCCCATTCTTCTTCAACAAATTCAACCTCTTTCCAATCATATTCGATTGTTGCATTTGTCTTTGATGATTTTGCTTTATCAAGCTTGATATTTGCCAATATAGAGCTTGTATATCTGTGACGACCATCGATGATTAAGGTTTCACATACTTTGATATCGTCAAATTTTATTCCGTTTATCATTTTCTTGTAAATTCTATTAATAATCGGAAGACAATGTCTTTAATGAGTTGCTGTCAATACATAATCTGATGCTGCAATCGCGTTTAAAATGACTTCTTTATTTATTTCCTTCATTGTTTACTTTTATATATTTTTCAGATATTAGATACAGTTGTGCTCATATAATCCCACTTATTACTTGGTGTTGTGTATACTAAACTATTTAATATACATTTATAGTCTAAATAATTATCTATATGGAACATGCACTATTATATCCTGTAAAAGAAAGATCAAAAATTGACTTTATAAGCTCGATCTGCACTATTAAAAATGATGGTATTTTGATTTATAATAATGATAAAATTGAATTTATAAAATTTGAGGATATTAAAAATGTGTTACTATGTAAAGAAACAGTTTCATTATCATTCAATCTTATTTTAGTCATGATTATTTCTTTTTTTAGTCTCTACGTTATAATCGCATTAAATTATATTGAATTACCAATTAATACCTTTTTGATATTGATAGCCTTCATTTTTTATTTAGTAATAAATGCGGAAGGTACAAGTTTAGTAATAAAAAGGAAAAACGACATTTCTTTAAAGATTAGACTAAAACGAGAACAGGTTGATAATTCTAAAGAATTTGTAAGACAAATAATTGGAATACTAAGGGAAAAGAAAGTCGGATTTAAGTTATAAATACAACTTTTTTCTGATTTGTTAGCTTACGTAACTATACTTGTTTTGATGTTTTATAACCGAATCTTTCTCTTGATCTATTATTTAGTTTCTTTTTTACTGCTTGAACCTATTGTGTTATAATATTCAAATTT
>JACMQJ010000297.1 GCA_014377055.1 Candidatus Sericytochromatia bacterium | reverse complement strand
TCTCTTTTTTACCTGTTGTGGTATGTTATTTATATTATTTTTTTGACTACTGAGATTATCAAGTGGTTCGGATTTTGATGAAGATATTAAAACCATTCTTAATTTACCAATTTAAATATAAAACATTAAGCATAAACTATCAAATCTTTTGAACCTGCAAGCTCAAATCCTCGTAACCTTCTAACACAACTATCACATACGCCACACGATTTATTATTACTCATATAACACGACCATGTCATAGCAAAAGGAACATTTAATGCAAGTCCTTTTTCTACAATATCAGTTTTATTCATTTTGATCAATGGAGTTATTATTTTTATGTTTGTTTCTGGTTTAGTTCCATAACTAATAACCTTTTCAAAAGCTTCATAAAATTCGGGACGGCAATCAGGGTAACCAGCACTATCTTCAGCAACTGCACCAACATATAATTGATTAAATCCAAGAACCTCAGCCCAACTAGTTGCTATGGCAAGTATATTAGCATTTCTAAATGGTACATAAGATGAAGGTATTTCTGTACTTTCCAAATCAGCTTTAGCAACCTCAATATTTTTATCTGTCAGGCTACTACCACCTATCAAAGCGAGGTAGGTTACATCAACTATTAATCTTTTTTCTACATTATAAAAATCGGACAATTTTTTAAATGAATCTAATTCTTTTTCTTCGGTACGATGTCCATAATTAAGATGAAGAGTCGCAACATCATCACTTTCATTATGAGCTATGGCTAAACAGGTTGCAGAATCCATTCCGCCTGATAACAAAACAACAGATTTTTTCACTTCTAATACATTACTTTCAAAATATTTCTAATGTTATTAAATCATATTAAAGCTATTGTTGGGATATTGAACATAATAATTTAAAAATATTATTTTTGTGTAAGCTTTTTATAGAAAAAAACTTTTTATTTCATCAATTGAATTAATTTCAAATATTTTTTCAATTATGCTTTCTATTAACTGGACATCATTACAATGCTTTATCTCTTTTGATATTTCTTGTGAAACTTTCTTAAATTTTATTTTTAAAAGCTTTAATAACAGATCTTTTTTAGCTTTTATTGCACCTTCTTTCAGTCCTTCTCTCAGTCCTTCTTTGATTCCTTCTTTAATTCCTTGTTTTAAGCCCTCATCTTTTGCTGTTTTTTTTAAATCTTGAAAGAAATCAGTATGCTCAAACTTTTCTATAGGTATCATCATTTTTTTTATATCCTCTTTTTTAAAAATTAAAGTAGAAAAAACTACCATACAGTTTAGCAGATTTTGCTTTGCTTCTTTATCAACTTTGACATCCATAATGATATTATAAGTGGATTTTATAAATTTAGAGTCTTTTTTTATCAATGGGACAAATGGCAATAAGCCTAATATTTTATTCTTTATAATACTATCAGCATCAAGCTCCCAAATTTTTATCACTTTAAATTCAAAGTTAATGTTATTCTCTTCAATACGCTCTTGAAAATTATCAGTGATGTTATAGTTATCAGTCAAATAAACAAGAATTGTTCTTACAGGTTTTTTGTAATCTGATTTATATTTCAAAAGGCATCTGTATAAGAGAAGTCTCTCTTCTATATTTTTTTCATAAACAGTTTGAAACTCAATATTAAGTATATATTCATCGTTTATTTCAAAAGCTGAGTCTAAGTGTTTTTCAGGTAAGTTTATTTCTCTGTCTATTGGACTAACACTGTTTATCTTTTTATCTATAATAAATTCTATTATTTCTTTGTCATAACCTTGAATAAGAGTTTTGGTAGCTCTATCATACTTTTTATCAAACTTATTTTTCAATTTTAAAAGTTCCTTCCTAATTATTCATAGGTATTTTGGTTTATGTACAATTATAATCCTTCAACAAAATTAATTTCATCTTGGGTTAAATCATACAATTGATAAACCATGTTGTTAAGCTCATTTTCTAATTCAGATGTATTAATATTTTGTTTTTTATCCATAAGTACTTGCAAAACTATATTTTTAATTTGTTCTTGAAATTGTGGTGTGACATTCTGTGGAACTGGAAAAGGGTTTAAATAATTTGTTTTTAAAGTTCTTGCATCACCTTGTAATGTATCTCCTGTAAGCTTTAGGGACTGGAGTATAACCACCATCCGCCCATATTAACTCTAATCTCGGAAAAAACTTTAAAGCTCTCAAAAATACTAATTTTGCTCCATCCCTATCCGTTACACTGGCTGCTGTTACTACTACCATTAATAACAAGCCCATCGTATCTACCAAAATATGCCTTTTTCTACCCTTCACAAGTTTTCCT
>JACMQJ010000296.1 GCA_014377055.1 Candidatus Sericytochromatia bacterium | reverse complement strand
AGATACTGCTTTGGCTGACGGGAATAATAAATTATCTGGAGCGTAAATATTAAAGCCTATTTTTTTGTCTGGTAAAGTAAAACTTTTAGAAACTTCAAACAAAATATTTTTTGCCATTTCGGTTAAATCTATGACATCAACGTTTTTTTGAGATAAATAATCATGAACCACTGAAATACTATTAATTCGGTTAATACTATCACTTAAAATATCTTTTACTTCCATATTTTGGGTTCTTCGTTGTTGTAGTCTAAGTAATGAGGCAATGGATTGTAAATTATTTTTTACTCGATGATGAATTTCTTTAATAATTGCTGACTTAACTTTTATTTCTTGATCTTTATGTCTTAACTCACTAACATCTCTCAAAACTATTAAAACAATACTATCAAGTGGAATTACTTTAATATTAATCACATAAGAATCTACAGTTAATTCTTGCTCTGAATACAATGAATTAACTTCTAATATTCTCCACGTACCCTTACTAAAAACTTCTTCAAAACTATTACCTTCAAGTGGTGTGATTAGTTCAAGATATTTTGCTGTATTGATTGCTGTATAGTTTGAGTAATTAATTATTCCATTAGAATCAAGAATAACAATACCATCTCCAGGATAAATAATAGGTAAAGCTCTTGTTTCCAAAAAGGAGCTTTCAAGTATAGCTTGTATTATATTATTGACCGTATTTTGATACAACCATTCTTTTAGTCCCCATCTACGTTGCTCATAAAGGCTTCTTTCAACAAGTAAAAAACCAATTGTTTTATTATTTTTATTTATTATTGGATAAATAGTTTGAAATAAAGGTAAACCATTAAATATCTGTCCATTATTTAAACTATCTGTTTTTTCTTGGTTTTTTAATGCTGTATAAAATAACGAGTCCTCTTTTAGTAAAAAGGTATGTTCCAAATGTAAACGTCTATAAAAGGAAGGATAGATAGATGGTTTTGCTTCTGCTATAGTTTTAAGAATATTATTATCAACAAGCTTATATAAGTGAATATCAGCAGGAATAAAGTCAGATAAAGAAACAATACTATTACCTATAGTATTTAAGATTACCTCGTCAGGTATATAAACATTTTTTATATCATTCCTATCAGGTAATGATTGTAGAGCACCTATTGCAAGCATATAAAAAATTAAGTTTTTATTGTAAAAATATTCACCATCAATATATTATATTTAAAAAATATTTATCTTTATCTAAGATAGCTGAAAAAGCTTATACTTTATTTACAAATATTAATTAGTTTATGATTAAATATTTGTGTTTATTTGAGCATTTTCTTAACATTTTTTTCAATAGTCTGGTATCATTTACGCTTAATCCTACGTTTTTTGTGATGCACATCAAATGTAAGAAAATATAGAAAGAAGGATATATATAATGGCAATTACAAGAAGACACGAATTTGCTACAGAAGATTTAACAGATATTGATTATGAATCAACATTTACAAATCTGGAACAAGGCAAAATTGTAAAAGGTACTGTGGTAAGGGTTGACTACAATGAAGCCCTGGTTGACGTAGGCGGAAAATCGGAAGGATATCTTCCTTTGAGAGAAATCTCAAATACTCCTGTTGCATCAGCTAAAGAAGTACTTGAAGTTGGTGAAGAAGTTGAGCTTTATGTTTTACGTGAAGCAAATGAAGATGGACAAGTTACTCTTTCCAAAAAAAGAGTAGACCAAGCAAGAGGATGGCATTTTGCACAAGATGATGCTGATGCAAACAGAATCATTAAAGCAAAAGTCATTGATGTTGTTAAGGGTGGTTTATTAGTTGAATTACATAGAATCAGAGGTTTTGTTCCAGCATCACAGTTAAGAACTGCTGCTGAAAGTCTTGAAGATTTAAAGGGTTCAGAATTACCGCTTAAGATTATAGAAATCAATCAAAAGAAAAATAAATTAATTCTTTCACATAGAAAAGCACTAGAAGATGAAAGAAGTCCATTAAGAGCTGAAGTAGTAGCAAGCCTTAGTGAAGGTAGCGTAATCACAGGTAGAATCGTTAGACTTGTTGATTTTGGTGCATTTGTTGACGTTGGTGGTATTGATGGTTTATTACCTATCTCCGAAATCTCATGGAAGAGAATCGCTCATCCAAGTGAAGTTCTTAAAGCTGGCGATCAGGTAACTGTTAAAGTCTTCAAAATTGATAGGGATCTCAACAGAGTTTCACTTAGTTTAAAGAGAATGCAGGATGATCCATGGGAAGCTATTAAAGAAACATTTAAAGAAAAAGATAAAGTTACTGGTGTAGTTACAAAACTTGCTCCATTTGGTGCTTTTATTGAAATAGCCGAAGGCGTTGAAGCATTACTTCCAAGTACTGAAATTTCTGATGAACCAGTTAATTTAGAAGAAACCTTACCTGTAGGTAAAGAAGTCGAAGCTTGGATTAAAAAATTCAAACCTTCTGAAAGAAAAATTAGCTTAACATTAAAAGAAAGCTCATTAACAAGTAGAGAAGAAGAAGAAGAAGGAAAGTCTGAAAACAAAGAAGCTGTAGT
>JACMQJ010000046.1 GCA_014377055.1 Candidatus Sericytochromatia bacterium | reverse complement strand
TTATTAAAGAAGCTCCAATCAAAGGCGTTGAACGTGTTAGTACCGAGCATGAAGGTGAAGAATCGGTCTTACTTGCTTTTAGAACTGTTCCATACAAAAGTCAAGATAAGCCTGCACTAACTATTATAGATATGCTGTTAGATAGTGGTCAAGAAGGATTGATCAAGTTAAATTTAGTTAATCCACAAAAATTAATTTCTGCAGGTTCTTATCCTACATATAATAATGATTATGGGTCAGAATCATTGTATGCAAGTTTAAAAAATGGTCAAAAACATCTTGCTGCAGAAAAATTATTATTATCGCAAATAGAAAAAATAAAAAAAGGTCAATTTGATTTTAGCTTAACCAAAGGAATTATTCTAAGTTTTGAAGTAGCAAAAAAAGCAGAATTAGAAAATAATGTTTCCAGAGTTGCTATTATGAGAGATGCTTTTATCAAAGGTGTTAGCCCTAATGATTCAATGGAATTTATTGATCAACTAAAACATGTAACCAAAGAACAAATTGTTAAAGCCGCAAATAAATATTTTAATAATTATGTAGCAGGTTATAGATATAATAGACTACATACATTTCCAAAAATTGTTAAACCTGAAATAGAAAAAATAAAGCTTAATCCAAGTGCTGAGAGTAATTTTGCAAAACAAGTTGAAAGTATAAATACATCTCCAATTTCTCCTAAGTGGGTCGACTATAACAAAGATTTTAAAGTTACCTCTGTTGCTCCTGGAGTATTTTTATACTATGTCAATAATCCAATTAATAACTTATTTAGTTTTTCTGTAAATTATGATTATGGGGATAAACATTATGATAATTTTTGCTATGTGATGGATGAATTAAATTTTGCTGGAACAGGTAAAATTAGTGCAGGGCAAATAAAAAATGATTTTTTTAAACTAGGTGTTAATTCTAGTTTTAGTTGTGGTGATTATGGTTTTTCACTTAGTTTAAGTGGTATTGATAATAGCTTTGAAAAAGCATTACAGCTTAGTGAAAATGTTCTTTGGAAAGCAAATTTGGATCAAAATCATTTAAAAGAAAGAGTGAATAATATTGTTAGTGTCAGACAAGATAGCAAAAAAGATCAAGAATCCTTGAAAGATGCTCTAAATACTTATATTCGCTACAATGAAAGGTCTGGATACCTTGATAGACCAACAGCTAACGAGTTAAAAAAAATAAGTGTTTCTAGTTATCCAGCAATGAAAGAAGCATTAAAAAAGCAAAACTTCAAAATATATTATACAGGTCAATTACCTATGGATAAAGTTGTTTCATTGGTAAAAAAATATCATCAACCCACAAATATTATTAGACCATTACTTGTACCAGCACAAGAACCTGCAAATAGATTAGAAAAAAGGAATGATAAGCCTATCAAAATGTACGTTTTGGATTATAAGGGAATACAATCATATATTAGTTTAATCGTTCCTGAAAAGCAAGTTAATCCAAAAGAAGCTATGTTAGAGTCTGTCTACAACCAATATATTAGCTCCATATTTTATCAAGAAATAAGAGAGTCAAGAGCATTGGCATATACGGCAAATAGTTCTTATGTTCGTGGGAATAAAATATTTGACCAAGATCAAATGACTGGTTTTATTGGAACACAAGCAGACAAAACTGTTGATTCAATCAAAGCTGCAATCGAATTATATAAAAATCATGATAAATCAGTTGCAGATTTTAAACGTTCAAAAAAAGCAGTAGAAAATTCATATAGAACAGGATATGTAGGATTTAGAAGTATATTAGGTGCTGTAGATTATTGGAGCGAGCTTGGTTATGATAAAGATCCACGTCCAGAACAGTTCTCAATGCTCAACAAATTACAATTCAATGAGCTACAAAAATTTATTAATGAGCGTGTTTCATCCAAAAATCTAGTTTTTACGATAGTTGGTGATAAAGATAAAATTAATTTGGAAGAATTGAAAAAAATTGGTGATGTTGAAGAAATTGACATTAAAAATATTTTTAAGGATTAGGAAACTCACCCCCGCCTTAAGGGCGACCCCTCTCTTTTTAAAAATGGTAAGATAAGATAATTAAGGATTTTTTTTCTTCTCTTACTCGCCTCTCTATTGATTTAGAGAGGGGTTGGGGGGTGAGTAAGATCTTAAATTTCATTTTTTAGAAAATTACTAAAACTAGTATCAGATCTAATTAAAAAATCAGGTATTTGTTTTAGTTGATTAGAATCCAAATAATATTGTTCACAGACAAGACTAACTCTATACTTAATATTATCAGAAAATATTTCTTCTATTGGAGTTACTTCATGTCTTAAATCTCCTCTAAAAAAAAGTAATTTATTAATAACTGGAGTGATCTCTTCAATAAATTTTTCATCATTGTATAAGATTAATTTTCCACCTGACATTTTTGGTATATCAATATATAGAACGCTGACTCTTTCGGGAGTTGGTACATCAAGACAATAGCTTCTTAGACTTTTATCAATATGAGGCTCTACTTTTGCATCAAGTGGAATTAATAAAGGATTGAGATAATAAGCATTGTACTTATTAGAAATAGTTTGATCAATATATTCACAAAAGTAAGGAAACTTATCTTTTACTTTATTTATTGTTTCCGTTTTAAAAATTACAGAAAAACCTAATGTGGTACTAAATCTATAATTTAAGTGATTTTTTGCTAAATAATCAGATTCAAGAATCTGATCTCTGAGATTTTGGATATAATTTTTTGAAAATACATCATTCTTTTCTTGATAGTATCTTTTTTTTGCTAATCTTTTAATTAAATCTAACATAAATTATATTATATACATTTCCAACTATTTTGTGATTAATAGATTTTTGATATAGAATTTAATTACATGTATGTAAATGGAAACTTTATAATTTTTTTGGAGATATGTTTATTTAATGATTCAGCCAAGAATAATTGCTGTTCAGAGTGCTAAAGGTGGAGTTGGATGTAGTGTTATTGCAGGTAATCTGGCAATTGCTATTGCTTATGAAACAAAGAAACCTGTTTGTTTAATTGAATTAGATGCTATTCATGGTGGTTGTCAAGCTGGACTAATGAATATTGATCACGATATTTCGGGTGTACAAAATATCAAAAGCTTTTTGGAATCAGGAGAAATAAGTAAAGATAATTTTTTAAAAAATATTATCAAGCATAAAACAGGTATTCATATACTTTGTTCTGAGACTGCTGATCAATTAGAATCATTAACAACTCAACAAGTAATAGACATTTTATCAACTGCTGGAAGTATTTATGAAAATATAGTAATAGATTTGGCTCAACCATATATTTCAGAGGAATTAATTACAACTTTTGATTTTGCCTCTGTTGTTTGCGTTATCATGACTCCAGATATTATTACATTTGAACATACACAAAAATTTTTGGAATTGATGAAAGAATTAAATTTTCCTGCATCTAGGTTT
>JACMQJ010000295.1 GCA_014377055.1 Candidatus Sericytochromatia bacterium | reverse complement strand
TTGTTGTATGATTCAATTGCTTCTTTTGACTGTTCATTATTCTCGTAAGCTTTACCAAGATTGAGATATGCACCATAAAAATTATTATCAGTTCTAATAGCTTCAAGAAACTCATTAATAGCTTGAGGATAGTTTTTACTTTTCATAAAAATATTACCTATATTAAAGTGATTATTGGCAAGGTGAACTTTTTGAATATCAGCCACAATAGTTTTTTCCTTATTATTTAGATGTCGTTCAATCTTTTCAAATTCTTTATTTACAACTTCCTTAACATTGTTCTCTAGTTGGGTGTTAATTGATTGAAGAAATCCTTGTTCTTTAGCTAAATTAACGATCATTGAATTTATATCAGTACCTGGAAATTTATCTTGTATTTGATTTATGAACGCTTCTTTATTTTCATTAAACTTATTTTGTATAGTTGATGAAAAATTATCTAATTGAGCTTTTACATCATTTTCTAAATTACTTTTAAAATCATTAGTTTCTTTTTCTGTATTAGTTGTAATTTTTCTATTATAGTCACCAAACCTTGTATCAAGTGAGTTTTCAAACTCATCCATTTTTTTTGTAGTGATATTTTGTGTATAAGCATAAAAATCAGTTTCATTAATTTTAAAATCTTTTAGTATTTCAATTTTAGTATTTTTCATAAAGCTATCAATGTTATCTTTGATGTCTTTTTTACTATTTTCTTTAATTTTGAGATAAATCATATAAATTGCTATTAATAAAAAGAAGATAGTTACAAAAAGAATTAACGTTAATAATTGAGCTTTATTTTCGAGATCCTTTTGTTTATTAAGACTCTCTGAATTACGTGATTTTTGCTCACTTAGATCTTTTGATAAATTATTTACCATTTCACGTAATAGAACAACATCTTGTTTAATTGATACATTATTTTTATTAATATTGGCTATATCTTTTCCAAAATCAGGTGTTGGGCTTGGCTCAGGAGATTCAGCCGTAAGAACTTGGATATGCTTATCAATACTAATTGTCTTATTTGCTTTTTTTACAGGTTTATAACTAGTTTTATATGATTTGTGAGAATTATTATAGTATCTTGCATAAACTGGAGTCGAAGTATTAATTGCTAGTAATAAAAATATCAATGCTATATGTTTACGTTTAATATTTAGCAAATTAAGTTTCTCCGATAGTAATTTTACAATTAAATTTTAAATAATTTAAGAACTATCTAATTTTACCATATTAGATTTGTGCTATTCTGAAAGAAATGATTCTAATATAAGGTTTTTTTAATTAACAATATGAAAAAAGATATTAAACCTCCTGTAGCTAAGGTTTTACCATTTGAAATTACATATCATGATGAAGTATATCATGATGATTATGCTTGGCTCAAAGAAAAAACTAATCCTGACGTAATCTCTTATCTTGAAGAAGAGAATAACTATCTTAAAGATAATATGCTACATACTAAGGATTTTCAAGATAGTCTATACAAAGAAATGTTAGCTAGGATTAAAGAAACAGATATAAGCGTTCCTGAAAAGCTAGAAGACTATTATTACTATTCAAGAACAGAAGAAGGTAAACAATACAGAATACATTGTAGAAAAAAATTAAGCTTAGACGCTCCAGAACAAATATTACTTGATTTGAATAAATTAACGGAAGAATCAGATTATTTAAGCTTGGGTGTTTATAAAGTAAGTCCAGATCATAAATATCTTGCTTATTCAATAGATAATGACGGTTCAGAAAGCTATACACTTTTTGTTAAAGAAATTGATACAGATATTCATTTAAAAGACGAAATAAAAAATAGTTCAAGTGTTGAATGGCTAAATGATAATAGTACTATACTGTATAGTATTCTTGATGATTCAAAAAGACCATATCAAGCTTATCAACATATATTAGGCTCAGAAATTAATAATGATGTATTACTTTATCATGAAGAAGATGAAGCATTCTTTTTGGATCTTTCTAAAACCAATAGCCAAAAATATATTTTTATGTCAATGTTTAGTCAAACTACTTCAGAAGTTTATTATATGAAGGCAAATAATCCACAAGATAAGTTTAAATTAGTAGAAAAAAGACAAAAAGATATTGAGTATTGTCTTGATGATCAGGAAGACTTTTTTTATGTAGTTACTAATGCAGATCAAGCAAATAACTTTAAAATAATGAAAGCACCTCTTGATAATCCTAGTAAGTCTAATTGGACTGATTTTATTGAGCATAGAGAAAATATAAAAGTAGATTATATTAATGTTATGAAAAATCATCTGATCATTTATGAAAGAGAAAATGGTCTTAAAACTATCAGAATTAAGACTGATAAAACTGATTATTATATAGATTTTCCAGAACCCGTTTATGATTTTAATCCCGCTAAAAACAGAGATTATAACTCTAACATGTTTAGATTTTACTATAGTTCGTTAGTAACTCCTGACACTGTATTTGACTATAATATGGACGACAAAACTAGAGAAATAAAAAAACAATATGAAGTTTTTGGCTACGATTCTAATAATTATCAATCAGAGCGTATTTTTGCTAAATCCGAAGATGGAACAATGATTCCTATATCTATAGTTTATAAAAAAGGTATGAAAAAAGATGGTAATAACCCACTTTATTTATATGGATATGGCTCTTATGAAATAAGTATGGATCCTGCATTTTCTTCTAATAGACTTAGTTTAATTGATAGAGGCTTTGTTTATGCGATAGCTCATATCAGGGGTGGTGGAGATATGGGTAGAAAATGGTATGAAAGTGGCAAGTTTTTAAATAAAAAAAATACATTTAAAGATTTTATTGCCTCAGCAGAGCATTTAATTAATGAAAAATATACTGCCAAAGAAAAAATTGTAGCTATGGGTGGTAGTGCAGGTGGATTATTAATGGGAGCAGTTACTAATATGCGTCCTGACTTATTTAAAGTTGTTGTTGCTCATGTACCCTTTGTTGATGTGATTAATACAATGATGGATCCTACACTTCCATTAACTGTTATTGAATATGACGAATGGGGAGATCCAAATGATAAAAAATATTTTGACTATATGAAATCGTACTCTCCTTACGATAATGTTGAAGCGAAAGATTATCCTATTATGTATATATCAGGTGGTTTAAACGATCCAAGAGTTGGATATTGGGAACCTGCAAAACTTGCTGCTAAATTAAGAAAAATGAAAACTGATAATAATTTATTAGTCTTAAAAACAAATATGGGTGCTGGTCATGGCGGACCTTCAGGAAGATATGATCATCTAAAAGAAGTTGCCGAAGAATATGCTTTTGTTTTGGATATGTTTGGTTATA
>JACMQJ010000007.1 GCA_014377055.1 Candidatus Sericytochromatia bacterium | reverse complement strand
GATATTACCAATTAATGCAAAGGATTTAAAAATGAAAAAAGTTTTATTTGTAGTCACATCACACGATAAAAAAGGTGATACTGGTGAAAAAACTGGATATTATCTTTCTGAAGTATCACATCCGTGGCATATTTTAAAAAATGCTGGTTTTGAAATAGATTTTGTTAGCCCTAAAGGTGGGAAACCGCCCGTTGATGGGTATAACATTGAAGATAAAGTTAACAAAGAATTTATTGAGGATACAGAAGCTCAAGCAAAAATAAATAATTCTATGACACCAAATCAAGTTAAAGTAGATGATTATCAAGCTATATTTTATGCTGGTGGACATGGTGCCATGTGGGACTTTGCTGATAATGAACAACTAGCAAAAGTAGCAGGATCCATTTATGATAATGGTGGAGTTGTGGGAGCTGTTTGTCATGGACCTGCTGGCTTAGTCAATGTCAAATTGAATAATGGTAAATATTTGGTTGACGGTAAGACTGTTTCAGCATTTACCAATCAAGAAGAAGAAGCTGTTGGTTTAACAAATGTTGTGCCTTTTTTACTTGAATCAAAATTAATAGAAAGAGGAGCAATACACAAAAAATCAGCTAATTTTCAGGAACATGTAGAAATATCAGAGAGATTGGTAACAGGTCAAAATCCAACCTCTGCAACTAAAGTAGGAGAAGGTATTCTAGGTTTATTAAAATAATGCTTTAGTATCTGAGTAAAAGACTATAACCTTAATTTTTAAAAGGTTATAGTCTTTTTTATTTATAAACATATTTCCTTTTTTTCAAAAGAGTAGTTAAAATATTATATTGATAAAATATTTGTAATAGGGAGTAATAAATATGGAACATGAAATATATGATGTAGCAGTAGTTGGAGGAGGTGGGGCGGGGACAATGTCTTATCTACGTGCTGTTTTAAATAATGATAAAAGTATACTTTTCTTGGGTGATGCCTTGGCAAAAAAAAAAGGTCGTGCGTTATGGGTCACTGATGTAGATAATATTCCAGGAATGCACTTTTTAAAAAAGCCAATTACAGCAACTACAGATACAACCTTAAAATGGATTGAAAGTCAAGAGACCTTGAGTAAAGGTAAAGTACTTAAACATACAGTCAAAAAAATTGAAAATGAAGGTACTCATTTTCGTTTACATTACGAAGAAAAAGGTGTTGAGCAAATTGTTTATGCAACTTATGTAATTATTGCTACTGGAGTTATGGATGTTCAGCCTCAAATAAATGGTTCAATTAAACCTATTTTCCCATTTGCCAATCGTGGTGATGTTTTATATTGTATTCGATGTGATGGACATAAAACTATTGGTAAAAAGCTCACTGTTATTGGTAATAATGATTCAGCAATTGGTATTGGTGCAATGATGAATGAAAGATATGGTCATAACTCAGTAGATATTTTGACTAATGGTCAAGAATATAGTTTTAGTCAAAAGTTTTTGGATTTAGCCAAAACTTACAATTTTACTTTTTATCATGAGCCAATAACTGATATTTTAGGATCAGGTAAAGATGGTTTAAAAGGATATACTTTTGCACAAGGTGAAATCGAAACAGATATGACTATTATTTCTTTAGGAATTATCGTCTATAACGATTTATTAAAACAGTTAAATTCAGAGTTAGATAATGTTGGTAAGGCTGTTGTTAGTAATACTTTTGAAACATCAGTTAAAAATTTATTTGCTGTTGGTGATATAGTTTCAGGCAAAAAGATGCAAATATATACAGGATGGGATCAAGCTGTTGATGCGGCAGATGAAATAAACAGAAGAATCAGAATGGAAAAAAGAAGCTTAGCAACCAAAACCTAGAAAAATGAATCACGGATTTAAGGGATTAACATCAATTTTTTTATAAATCCATCCACATTCATCCTGACAGGCAAGCCAGTCAGGATGAATGTG
>JACMQJ010000294.1 GCA_014377055.1 Candidatus Sericytochromatia bacterium | reverse complement strand
GCTGATATTTTTTTGGAAGTATATGGTTATGACTTATCAAAAGTAGGTATAGCTGGAGAAGTTAATAATATTTTTAAGGAGGCTATATCTTTTCTTGAAAATACATTATTACCTGATCCTATATCAAAAGAAACAATACTAAAAATACCTGATGACATTAAAAATGAAACGGATATAAGAAACATATTATTAATTGCCTCAGATCATTCAAATAGGCTACAAAGTTGGGCATGTTCAGTATTAAGAGTTATGCACACTATCTCACATATTAATAATGATATTTCCTTGAAATTTTTTCCTGAAATACAAAGGCAAATTCTTGATAAACTTTGGTCTGCTATATCTATTAACTCCAAAGGTGAAAAATTTTTGGGAGATGAAGAGTTTGGTATAAAAATTTCTGATATTGATATCAAAGCAAAAAAAGAACGTGGTTCAACTATCTTAAAATTATTACATAAAATAGAAAACGTAGCAGCAGATGTTTTTGATCAGATTGGTATCAGAATAATAACTCATGATAAAGTTGATGCACTTCTTATCATTAGGTATTTAAAAAAAACAGGGATACTAGATTTTTATAATGTTAAACCAAGTAGATCGATTAATAGATTAATTGATGTTAAAGTTTTTAAAAAGATTCTCCATCACCATAAAGAAAGATTACAATCGGGTGAGATCAATAAAATAGAATTTGAAAAAATTATTAGGCAAGAAACCGAAAAAGATGCTGATTTAACCAGTGAATTTGTATCAATTAATCCCTATACTAGTAATGAATATAAATCTATTCAGTTTACTTGTCGTCAAATGATCAGAATGAATTATCCTTTTGACTCGGCTGATATACTAAAAGGTGAAAACTTTTGTTTTTTCTTTCCTTATGAAATGCAAATTGTTGATATTAAGACCCATAACGAAAATCGGTTTGGTAAAGCTAGCCACGAAAAGTATAAAGAAAAACAATTAATTAGTGCTAGAAGGCGTGTTTTAGGTAAGCTCATAACCCACGAAGATACAAATTATAATTTATAAAAAATAACTTTAGTAAAACTAAATAATTAACTCTGGTTTTTATGGTAGAATACATTCCTATTGAAATATAATACTAATCAAATTTTATTTTCAAACAAAAGTTAGTTTTGAAAAATAAAAGTTAAATAACTTAGGAGGCATTTTATGAAAGTCATTCTTACCGATGATGTTAAAGCAGTTGGCAAAAGAGGAGAAGTTAAGGTTGTTTCTGATGGATACGCCAGAAATTTTCTTTTACCACAAAAATACGCTGTATTAGCAACTGATGCTACTTTAGCACATGAAAAATCCAGAATGAAAATGGAAGAGATCAAGAACGCCAAAATACTTGGTAGTGCAAAAGAATCAGCTGCAACTCTTGAAGGTAAAACTATCACAATCAAGTCAAAAGCTGGTAGTGGTTCTGAAGGAAAATTATATGGTAAAATTACTACCAAAGAAATATCTGCAGCAATCAAAGAACAACTTGGACATGATGTTGATAAAAGAAAAGTTCATTTAGAAGATGATATTAGAGTATTAGGTGATCATTCAGTATCATTTAAACTTCATCCTGAAGTTACTGTTACAGTTACTGTAAAAGTTGAACCACTAGTTTAAAAACTCATCTAAGAGTTTTTTAATAAACTTATATGATAATAACTAAGTTAAATCAAATTTATCAAGCTATTAAATATGCTATTTGACTTAGTTTTTGTTAGAGTAAAACATTTAGAATATTTTATGTTAATTTTATAGCCATCTAGTTATAAAATTAACTTTTGTTTTTTGTAGAATATGGATAATTTAATAGAAAGAATAACACCGAGTAATATTGATGCAGAGAGGTCTGTTTTGGGTGCTATGCTTCTTGACAAAGAGGCTGTATTTAAGGTACTTGAAATACTTACGTTTCATCATTTTTATGTACCAAATCATCAAATAATTTTTAAAGTTATCTTTGACTTATATAACCAAAATCAACCAATTGATCTAATTACCGTTAGTAATTTATTAAGAAACCAAGGCTACCTTGAAGATATTGGTGGTTACTCATACTTACTAGATTTATCCGATAGTGTGCCAACAACAGCCAATGTAGAGCAATATTCAAGAATAGTTGAAGAAAAATATGTTAGACGTGAGCTAATACGCATCAGTAGCGAGATTAACAATATGGCTTATGAAAGTACTGAAAGCATGAGTAATTTACTTGATAAAGCTGAACAAAGTATTTTTAATATTGGTCAAGGTCGTAGTTCAAAAGACATGGTTCATATCAAAGAATTACTAGTAGATAATTTTGAAAGTATCACAGAGTCATATCCAGAAGATGGCAAATTACCCATTCAAACAGGAATCAGTACAGGCATAAATGATCTTGATACAATTACTAATGGTTTAAACCCTTCCGACCTAATTGTAATAGCTGCTAGACCTGCTATGGGTAAAATGGAACATGTTGATAATATGTTAGTTACTCCTACAGGTAAAGTTCGTATGGGAGATATTATCGTTGGGCAAAAAATATGTGGTAGTAATGGAAAAAATTATAATATTACAGGCGTATTTCCTCAAGGCATTCAAGAATGCTACCGAGTTCATTTTGATGATGAAACTTTTGTTGACTGTGGACTAGAACATTTATGGGAAGTATCTAACACAGAAGATCGGAAAAAATCTATTCATAATTCAAGAGTTGTTACTACAGAAGAAATACTT
>JACMQJ010000293.1 GCA_014377055.1 Candidatus Sericytochromatia bacterium | reverse complement strand
TGTGATAAGACGCACAAAAATTTAAAAGTAGAAGCTATAATATTAATAATAGTATTTAAAGTTTTGTTAACAATGAAATAGTTCATTAAAAAAATAAAAATATCATAAGGTTTTATCATACTAGAAAAAATACTTAGATTTCTACATTATGATTATAGGTAATTATTGTGAATAAAGTAAATGAGCCTAACTATTATCAGTTACTTAACATACTTAATGATGCTGAACAAAAAGAAGTTGTTCAGGCATACCACGATATTTGTGAAAAGTTTTGTATATTTCCTTATTCCTCAGAAGAAGAAATTTCTCAAATTAATCCAGAAATGACTATTTATAAAAAAGCTTATACAACACTTTCTAATTCTGAGAAAAGAAAAAATTATGATCAACACCTTAATTTTTTAATTGAACAAAAGAATAGAAAGCAGAGCAATTATAATAAAATAGTTTCGGATACTTCTAACTTGGAGGAGCTTATACCATTTGCATTTGGTTTAGAATCAGTCAAAGAACTTTCTTTTAGTGAAGCAAAAGAAAATATTAATGAATATCTTTTTTCTAAAGCGAAAGAAGCTTTAAATTGTGGCGATTATCATTCATCAATTAATATGTTTAGAAAATTAATTAATATAAAAAATGAAGCTCAATATCATAGTTATCTTGCGTTGGCGTTGACCAAAAAAGGTTGGATAGCTTATGCACAAGAAGAGTTTAGAATCGCCCTTGAAATTAATCCAAATGATCATATTGCTAAAGAAAATATTGAAATAGTATCAATAAGTCACGACAAAACTAAGATTACTAGTAAACTAGATGGTTCGATTCTTAGTGAAGAAATAGAAATTAAAAAAAGCTTTTTTTCTAAAATAAAAGAATTTTTTTCTAAAGAGTTATAGAGATTGATATTGCGATATTTTATAAGATATAAAGACAGACGAAGAGAATATTTTTAAATTTTTTTGACACGAATGAACATGAGTTTTTTTAAGATTCTTTGCCACAGATTGCACAGATAAGAAAATCAGACATTGATTATATAATAAAAAAAATATTTCATAAATGAAATTCTTCATCTGTGTTTATCTGTATAGTCTGTGCTAAGTTCCTCATAAGATATTTTTATTACAAATATCAAAGACTTTCATTGTATAGTTTAAATATATGTATAAAAAACCTTACTTTTAAAAATTATGAGAGATTCAAATAAAAACCTAAAGATTGCTGTTATTGGTGGTGGTATATCAGGTATTATGTCAGCTCATTTGTTACAAAAAGAGCATGATGTTACTATTTTTGAGGCTAGTACTTATCTGGGAGGTCATTCTCATTCTGTAAAAATAGATAATGGTATAGATCAATCATTTTATCTTGATACAGCATTTTTGATTTTTAATAACTTATCCTATCCTAATTTTATAAAATTTATAAAAGAATTAGATGTTTATAACCATGTAGAGAGTTCTGAGATGTCTTTTGCTTTTTCTGATTATGATAAAGACTTATTTTTTGGAATTGGTAAAGGTTTTAGTGATATATTTTATCAAAAGAAGAATTTATATAATCCACGTTTTTATAAAATATTTTTTGAATTAATTAAATTTAGAAAAAATGCCTATTCAGATATGGTCAACAATAGGCTAAATAATATTACATTGGGCGAGTATTTATCTGACTATTCAGAGCTATTTAAAGAAAATATGATAGCTCCAACGGCAATATCAGTTTGGTCACTACCAAATGAAAATATTTGGGATTTTCCTGCTGAAACATACATTAGATTTCAAAAAAATCATAATTATCTTAAAGGTTTTGGTTGGATTAATTCAAAATGGTACACATTTAATGGAGCAAGTATCAAATATATAAACGCTTTTTTGGCTAAATTTAAGGGCAAAGTAAATTTAAATAGTCCAGTAAAAAAAGTAAAACGTTTTGATCAATATGTTGAAGTATTTACTCAAGATGGCATATCACAAAAATTTGACAAAGTAATTTTTGCAACTCATGCTGATACCACACTAAAATTGATAGATGATCCATCAAAATTAGAAATAAGTCTTTTGGGGAAATGGAAATATAATAAAAGTATTGCTATTCTACATACTGATTCATCTTTAATTCATCATGATAAAAAATTACATGCAAGCTGGAATATCAAGATTAAAGATAAAAAATCAACTGTTACATATTATTTAAACAATATTCAAAATCTCAAAACAAAAATAGATTATTTTATTACCTTAGATAGTAATATTGATATAAAAGATGACCTTGTGTTAGACAAGTATGAATATTCGCATCCTATCTATGATATTAATTCTATAAAAACTCAAAGAGAATTAAAAAACTTGAATGGTTATCTAAACTCATATTTTTGTGGAAGTTATTTTGGTTATGGTTTTCATGAAGATGCTGTTTTGTCAGCAAAAAAAGTAGCTCTTAAATTTGGTATCGAATAAAATATTTTTATTAACCTTTGACAGCCCCCTCAGTAGAGCCTCCAATAAAAAATCTTTGTAAAAAAACAAATAAAAGTATTATTGGTAAAATAGATATTAATGATCCTGCTGCTATGAGTCGCCAATTAGCTGAAAATGTACCTGCTAAATATGATATGCCTACTGGTAAAGTATATTTATTAGGATCTTTTAAGATAATCAGAGGCCAAAGAAAATCACTCCATGAAGCAACAAAAGAAAAAATTGCCAGAGTTACTAGAGCAGGTCTTGTTAATGGTACAATCACTAGCCACCAGATATTAAAAAGGCTAGCACCATCAATTATAGCTGTTTCCTCAAGCTCTTTGGGTATAGCCATATAAGCCTGCCTCATCAAAAAAATACCAAAAGCACTAACACTAGTAGGCAAAATGACACCAAGATAACTATCAGTTAAATTTAATTTCATACAAATAATAAAAATAGGTATCATAATTACCTGAAAAGGTATCATCATTGTGCTTAAAATAAGATAAAAAATAGTATCTCGACCTTTAAAACTTAATCTTGCAAGTGGATAAGCAGCTAAAGACGAAAAGACAAGATTAAGAGCAATGCTGATTGCAGCAACAATCATACTATTAATAAAATATCTACCTAATGGTATAGCTTGCCAAACAGCATAAAAATTATTCATGGTAAAATGTTCGGGTATTAAATTTGGTGGATAGCTAAAAATATTTTCCGATGGTGATTTAACAGCAGTAGATAATAACCATAAAAATGGACCAATAAAAATAATAGAAAAAACTATTAAGAAAAAATATGTTATTGCTTTTTTTGTTATATTTGCCATAGTGTACGAAAGAAAATAATTTTATGATTCAATGAATATTTTATCTCTTTTTTGGATTGGATAAATTATAAGTCGAAATATCCGCATCATTAGTAAAAAATATATTTTGAGATTTCAGGTCAACTTTTGTCAATTTTTCTTCTTGATTACTTGGATATGATTTTTCTGTAACAGTATAATAATCAGAGTTTTCATTATATGACTTATCTATTTTTACTAAGTCATTATTACTAAAAAAATGATTATCAGATAATGGGATTGCTGTCTTATCTTTAAATAGAACTAATGCTTGTGTTTCAACACCTTCTCTAGTCTTTATTTCTTCTTTTTTATTCGGTGCAATCACAATATTAGTTTCAAGCCTATTCTCTTTTGTAGAATAAAGTAAGAAAAATATTGGCTTATCAGTATCATTTTCGACATTAAACTTGGCTATTTTGTCAACTTTTTTAGGATAAATATAATTATTACCATTGTAGTTTAATTCTGCTGACCCACTTTTTAAAGTTAGGTTATTTTTTTCCCAATTAAAAACAGCTCCATTGGTTCTGTTAGTTGCGTTATCTTTGGATATTTTTAAAACGGCCTCATTTGGTAAAGATGAGATGGTTCCATCTGAAATAGTGCTAATAATCTGGTTAATTTTATCTGTGTATAGTTCTTTTGATGGATCATTAAAAGAAAAAACATTAGTTATAAGACCATTAATATTATCCATAGTAGAATCACCTATTAAACTAAGTTTATTTGCACTGATGATATTAAGCTTTATATGATCTCCTTGAGTAATATTTTCTTTTATTTGTGTTGTAGCATCATCATATACAGAAACAATTCCATCTTTTTTATTTAACATTAAGCGATACTTTTTTTTGTAGAGATCTATTTGTGAATAATCAACTAGACCTTTTTTCTTTAATAAACTAGGAAAATCATCTATTTGTTTATTTAAGTCTTGATTATATGCAGTTTGGTATTCTGAAAAAGTATCTGACTTTGAAAAAACTAAAAAACTAATAGCACCACTGATTATCAAAACAACTAGTGCAGGTAATAATTCAGCTTTAATATTAAAGTTACGATGAATTCCTTTTGATTGAATAGGGAAAGTATAAGCTGAAAATCCTAACATTAATAATACAGCTATCAATGAATAAGCTGACGATTCAATACCTGCTGTACTAGAAACCATAGACTGTGTATAAGGTCCTTGTATCATATTTGGACTAATTTTAGATAAAATATTTGTGGCAATACCTATAATAATGTTTCCATAAATAAGGTTATATGCAGCATAAGAAATAAGAATACCAAAAATTAGTCTTAAACCAGTACGAATTAAAATAGTTATTTGATCCGCTTTTTCAATAGTAATTGATGTAGCTCTAGGTACATTATCAGTTTTATTATTATAAGTAGTTGTATTTTTGAAATTAGAAGTATTATTTGCTTCTGTATTAACTGGCTTATTGGTCATAGTGGTTTTTTTAAATGATTGAGTTGCAGACAAATTTTCGAGATCTCTCTGCATATCATCCATATCCCGATAACGCTTATCACGATCTTTATTCATTGACTTCATAACTATTGCTTCAAGCTCATAAGGAATACTTGGATTTAATTTTCTTGGTAGCTCTGGATTTTCACTTAATATTTTAGTAACTACTTGACCAACGGTTTCACCATCAAAAGGTAATTTACCAGTTAACATTTGATATAAAGTAACTCCATAAGAGTAAATATCAGCTCTATTATCTACATCTTTTGAGCTACGCAATTGCTCTGGCGATATATACATAATGCTTCCTAGTATTGCACCATCTTGGGTTAATCGTAAAGCATCTGATTCATTTTGAGCTATACCAAAATCTGTTAATTTTGCTAATTTATCTTTTATGATCAAGATATTATCTGGTTTTATATCACGATGAACTATCGAGTTTTTATGAATATAACTCAAAGCCTTACACATTTGAATGCTTATATCGACACAATCTTGTATAGGCAAAGAGCTTTCTTCAATCATTGAGCCAATAGATTTTCCTTCAAGAAATTCCATTACCATATAATATTGACTATTTTCTTCACCAACATCATAAATTCCAACAATATTTGGATGAGATAATCTTGCTACAGCTTTGGCTTCTTTTTGAAACCTACTGATAATTTCTGATTTTTGTTCAAGAGTAAAATTTGTGTTTAGTTGCAATATTTTTATGGCGACTTGTCGATCAAGTCTCTTATCGGTAGCCAAAAAAACAGTACCCATGCCACCACGACCTAGCTCTTTTAGAATATTATAATTTTCAGTTAAATTTCCCATAACTTCCTTTTTATGAAATTAGATTTTTGAATCTTGGATATTCGTGAATCGGGTCAAAATCATGATCAAATTTCAAAATATTTTTAAAACTATTCTCTAATTTAACTGCACTTTCAAGATCCTTGATGCCATTATCATATTCTTTTTCTGAAACATAAGCACAAGCTCTATTATAAAATGCAGAAGCATAACTAGGATTAATTTCTATTGCTTTAGTAAATGAATCAATCGCATCTTTTTTCTTACCTTCAATCATCATGTAACAACTACCAAGGTTAAAAAATCCTTCAGAATATTTATTATCAATTTCGACTGTTTTACGATACTGAATCAAAGCATCATCATATTTTGCCAGAGAAAAAAAGGCAGTCCCTTTGTTAAGATAAGCATCTTTATAATCACTTTTTAGATTTATTGCTTGATCTGTAAACTTTATTGCTTCAAGATGCTTACCTGTATTAATATAAGCATTAGCCTTATAGTTATAGGCATCGGCAAAATCAGGTTTGATTGAGATAACTTTGTCAAAATAAATAATAGCATCATTATACCGTTTTATTGACATAAGAGTTATACCACGTTGAAAAATATACTCAACAGGTTGATTTTTAATTTTTGATAATGTCAGTGGTGCTAATAAACTATTTTCAATGCCTTTTAAAGTATCACTTTCTTTATTTTCAACCATGTTATCATTGTATGTTTTTATTTTAGGTTGCTCATTTATAATTTCAGCTATTATTGGAGTTGGATCTGATTGTACTATATTTGTATTTTCTTCATTTAATTCTACTCCCAAACATTTGCTTATTTGTAGATTTTTTAATGCTTTTTTGATTACATCAAGATATTTTTCGCCAGTGTTAAGATTAATTTGTTCTTTTTCAATTAAACCTTTTATTCTTCTTTCAATATTTTTTGTGTGAGTAAGATCCATACTCTTATCGGATGACTCTTTGATCCATTCTTTACTTATAAAGTTTATTTCATTAATAATTAATTCCAAACCTGCTATCTTATAATATTCAGTATTTTCTTTTTCTGCCTTTATTACTATTAATTTATTGCTTTCATTTTCGGTTATATCATGTAATCTCATGAATATTTCGTACATCAATTTAAGGCTAGCAACCCTTAATGAAAAACTTTCTAAGCTTTGATCTACTGTATAAAAGGTGATTTCAAAATTTTTATAGTTACTTGGTATCCTTTTTTCTTGATTAATCGAGTTATAGAGTGTTTTCATGACATAAAAGGTTGAGCTAACACTTGTATATTCAACTAAATAACGATTTAGATCATTAAAACTTCTTAAAGAAAAATCTTCACTATCTCCTATATTAAAAATAAAATCTTCAATTTTTTTACTAAAACTTATAAGTTTTTCTATACCAAGTATTTCAAGATCGTTTTTGTTGATATTGACAACAAAAGATTCTAGTTTAGAATTAGATCTAACTATATTGCGATAATATTTTTTAAAAAAATCATTGTTAATAGGGTTTAATTTTTTTAATTCTATTTCTAAATCGCTTTTACTTTCGGATGCTTCTCTATAATATTTTTCCATAAAAGCAAGATGTTTGTCGTGATAGCTATCTATTTCGTTTTTTAGTTCTTTTATATTAGAACTATCTACTATTTCTAAAACTTTTGTAACTAGATCAATTTTTTTTGTGAACTCTAATGAGAGCATTATAAACCTTTTTTTTCTATAAACTTAATATTATACAATTAGAGATAAAAATCTAAAATAAATAAGACTAAGTATAATATTAAGTCATATCATCAAATTGGACAAGAAGTTATTTAACTTATTTGAATTAATGATTTATAAATCGTAGCATTACCTGCCGTTGCCATAATAAGATTTTTTATACTGACATTTTCAAAAGGTGTATTATAAAACTTTTCTTCACCTGGTGAATAACCAATAGTAGTTATGCCAATATTGTTTGTATATCCCCCATCTGTATTAAAATACCAAGCACCAAAGTTTATATTTTCTTGTAATTTTTTTAATTCAGGATATATTTTTTGAATCAAAGGATGACTTTCATCAGTTAAAAAGGGAAGCATTAATCTAGGTACATCTTGAGTAAAACCTTTGTATGAAGTAAATTTTTCACTTTTTATTTTTAATGTAGCTCTAAAAGTCGAATCCTCACCCATTATTTTATTTATAATAGCTTGTAGTTGACCTTTTACATCATTTAATGATTCATTAGGAAAGAATCGGCGGTCTATTTTTAAAATACATCTATCTGGTATCGAATTTTCTTTATCGGGTAATGTTGTAACACTAGTTATGGCAATGGTTGATTCGTCCAAAAGAGGATGAGTTGGCAATGTATCTGACAGATCTTCAATATATTTAATTACAGGTGTTATTTTATATATCGCATTAACACCAAGCCAAGGAACTATACTATTATTGGTGCGTCCATAAATACTTAATTCAAACTCAGCACGTCCTCTTTGACCAAGATATATATTCAGTGATGTTGCATTCCCAAGTACAGCAAAATTAATATTTAAATTTCTATCTTTTAGAGTATTTTCATAAAGGTACTTGGTACCGAAACAACCTGCCGAACCTTCTTGTACCATAAAAGCAACAATATAATTAATATTTTTAATCGAATTTGTCTTTTTTAGTATTGAGCCTGCATAAATCTGGCTTGCTATTGCACCTTTTGAATCACTAGCCCCAATTCCATAAATTGCATCACTTACAATAACACCACTATATGGATCATTTTCCCAAAGTTTAAAATTTTCAGGCTCAACATGATCCATTGGTGAGGAATAGATTATATTAAAATCCGTGTTACTGCCATAAATTATGCCAACAACATTACCAATTCGATCAATAAAAGCTTCATCATAATTAAGTTTTTGTAATTCTGCTAAAATTATTTCAGAAATATGACCTTCATGACCTGTGTTACTAGGCGTTTGAATTAGTTTTTGGGCAAAACTTACTATATCATCTCTTAACTTTTCGGATTCTTCTTTAAAGATTTGATCCACGATTTACCTCATTTAGAATGATTTAACGATATGAAAATAATATCATGAAGCAAAATTTTTGTCATAAATTTATGTAAAAATTATTGCTGTATTATGGTACGTTCAAAATCTTTATCAAAACGTGTGTCATATCTCCAAGCATAATTTGTTTTATTAAACTTACCTTCTCTAATAGATTTACCTTGCTCATTAATTATTTGATATTCATTATCAGAGCTTATTCTGACATTTTTGGTGATATTATCTAAGCCTTCAACACTGTTACTATAATAAACGAGAACATAATTTTTTGCATTGTATGGGCTAGGAAAAATAAACGAAATACCTGCTTTTTTATCAGAATAAGTCTTTTTACCAAAGCTAAAAGTTCCTTCACCAATTGTTAGTGGAAAATTTGATTTAGCATTAGCTAAATTAGTAAAATTAATTAAGCTATTTGATTTTTCATGAGCAAGTATGATTAAATTATTTCTTCTCATTGTCACTTCATTTACTCTATTATCAGCAGTAATATTAAGATAAGACTTCATTTGTTTTTTTAAATTATAGGCAACAATATTATCATCTTTTGCTGTAATTTTATTTTGTGTACCATAAATTATGGTTGAATTATCAGAAAAAAATGATTTTTGCGAAGGTGCAGCCTCAGCTAAATTTCCCATTGATACTAATAAACCAATCAAAACTATTTTTAGACTATTTATTTTCATTTAAGAACTCCTTATTTTTAAAATTTTCAATACTATTAACAATTTCTTGACCATCTATAGATAGTTTATTCCATCTTTCGTATAACCATAACCATTCATCAGGTTTATTTTTAATAAACCTCTCAATAACTCTATAAAGTTGTTGCGATACTTTATAAATTTCTTTCTCTTTATCTCCTTCAATTATATGTATTGGTGGGAAAAAAACAACTTCATGTTTATTATTTTTATTTTTTCTAATAAATGCAGGCAAGATAGGAGCCTTTGTTCTATAGGCAAAATGAGCTGGTCCTGACGGAATAGAAACAACTTTTCCAAAAAAACGACCAAATGTATCTTCTGATTCACCATGTTGATCAATCAAAAATCCTAGACATTCATTGTTCTCTAGTGACCTAAATAAAGGTCTTAAGCCCTTTATACCATCTGAATTATAATGTGTCTTTATATTAAACATTTCTCTGTATCTAAAAAATAACCTATCAAAAGCAGAGTTAGTAGGCTTTTGTACCAAAACATTTAATTTTACATCTAATTTTAATGATAGAGCAACTCCCAATAATTCCCAACAGCCGTAATGAGCTGAAATCATTATTATGCCTTTATTTTCACTTAAGGCTTGATAATAATATTCAAGATCAATAAAATCAACAATTTGATCAATATTTTCATTACTAATCTTTGGTATTCTTAATAAATCAACAATATTTTCGCTAAGGCTCATAACATGTTTTTTGGCAACTTGCATACATCCTTTTTCTGATAATGGTAATGTAATTCTAATATTTTGAGTTAAAATTTGCCTATATGGTGTAAATTTTGATAGATAATATACAAATCTAGCAAAAACTCTACCTAAAAATAAAGCAACAGATCTAGGCAAAAAAGATAAAAAATTACTTAATAAATTAAAAAAATTTGTAGTTAGCGTTTCAAAGTATTTGTTCAATTTTTATCTGTAACTATCTTTCAAAATATTTAAATATAGCATTAGTCATAACTTGTGTACCAATAGATAATGCTTCTTCATCAAAATCAAAATATGGGTTATGATGTGGCTTATCCAAACCTTTCTCTTTATTGGCTGAGCCTACAAAAAAATAGCATCCAGGTACTTTTTGTAAAAAATATGACATATCCTCAGCTCCCATAGTTATTTCATTTTCAAGTATCATATCATTACTAACTACATCAAGTGCAGCTTCTTTAATCAAAGAAGCCATATAAACATCATTAATTGTTGGTGGATAAAATTTAATATATTGATAGCTATAATCAGCACCAAATGCTTGTGTAATATTTTTAGTAATTTGTTCTATTTTTTTCTCAATTTGATCTCTAAGATCGTTATCGAAAGTTCTGACAGTTCCAATCATTTTTGCAGATTCAGCTATAATATTAAAATTACTTCCTGATTCTACTTTACCAACAGTTACAACAGCAGGCTCTAACGGATTAACATTACGGCTAACAATTGTTTGCAAAGCTGTAATTATATGAGCCATAACAACAATAGAATCAACAGTTTGATGTGGTAAAGCTCCATGTCCACCTTTGCCCTTTATATTAATGATAAATTCATCTGCGGATGCCATCAAAATACCAGATTTTATTCCTAATGTACCAAGTGGTATGTTATTCCATAAATGTAAGCCTATTATTGCATCAACTTTAGGGTTTTCCAAAACGCCTTCTTTGATCATTGGTTCTGCTCCACCAGGACTTTCTTCAGCAGGCTGAAAAATAAATTTAACATTTCCTTTTAATTCACTTTGTCTTGATTTTATTAATTTTGCTGTAGCCAAAGCTATTGCAGTATGACCATCATGACCACAAGCGTGCATTTTGCCTTCATTTTGTGAGATATAATCAACTTGATTTAATTCTTGAAGCGGTAGACAATCAATATCTGCTCTGACAGCAAGAGTTTTTGTTTGATCATGACCTCTAATAAGTCCTACTACACCAGTTTTTGCAACTATACTAACTTCATAACCCAATTCTTTGAGAGTATTATAAATTAATTCAGAAGTTTTAAATTCTTGAAAACCTAGCTCTGGATTTTTGTGAATATCTCTTCTGATTTTAATTGTTTCATCTTTTAATTCAATAACTTCTTTGGTTAATTGATATTTATTCATAATTTTATCCTTAACGTTTTGGAAGAGGTAAAATCTCTAACAGTAAAAATATATATGAGCATAGCTTAATTCAATATTATTAAATTAAATTTTAAATATAGATTTATCAATTCTGTCGTAGGGGCGTATTGCATACACCCAAAATAAACAGCAAATATAACAAAAAGCATAAATAATTATAGTTATTATGAAAATTTTTACTAACAAATCCATAATTTTATTCAACTGATAATCGTAGGGCGTATGCAATACGCCCCTACAATCATTAATATTATTATATTTAAACCTTAACTTAATACGTATGATTTAACTAAAAATAAAAATACCCTATATAAAACTTATACTAGATAAAGTTTATATAGGGTACTAAAGAGATAAAAAATTTACTTCTTTTTGGCAGTTTTTCTATCGATTCCGCCTTTAAGAGTTCTTTCTTTAAGTCTTGTTGCTTTTTCGGTTAAACCTCTCAAATAGTAAAGTTTTGCTCTTCTGACTTTACCAGTTCTAAGAACTTTAATTGATTCAAGCATTGGTGAATTTACAGGAAATATTCTTTCTACTCCTACACCCTTAAAAACTTTACGAACTGTCATTGTTTTACTAATGCCAGCTCCTCTCATTCTAATAACTACGCCTTCATAAGCCTGAACTCTTTCTTTTCCGCCTTCTACAATTTTAACTGATACTTTAACGCTATCACCTATTTGTAACTCTGGAAGGTTTTTGTTTAATTGTTCTTGTGTCACTTCACGAATTAGTTGTTGACTCATATTAATTACCCCATTCTAAAACATCATATAAACTAAATTTAATCTATTTAATCACATAGTCTTAAATCATATAATGTAATGGTCGTACCGTCAAGACAATAAATTAACTAAAGTATATAGATTAGTTAAGGATTAAGCAAAATTTAGAAGTATTTTGTTTTTAATTAAAATATATTTATCATTAAATTTAATATAATTACACTTTTTTACACATAGCGTCATAGACTGAGTCATTGTGACTAACTGATTTTTAAGCTTATATAACTTTTCACCTATATTTTATGTGTTATACTATATTAGTAGAAAGGAGGTAAATGATATGAGTTTAGGACAAATCGTAAAAATGCTTACAGGTTTAAGTACAATTAAATCAAGCATTTATGAATCAGATAGACAAACAAATTCTGATTATTTGGATCAAATTTAGTTAGCAACTAAATAAAATGTATTCATTACAACGAAGTAATGATTTTAAAAATTTTTCAAACAAACCCCAAAAAAACATCAACTCAATTTTTTGCTATTTTAATTTTTCAGACCTAACAAATTTAAAATAAAGGCATATTTGGTAGCAATATTTTTTAGCTCTAAATTATTGACAATTTCATCATTTAATAACAAAACTAATTTATTATCATTCTTACTATTTGATCTTATCTTAGCTATATATTTTAATGATTCTGTCATTTCAGGACTATTTGTTAATGTGTTTATTAATATATTCGGATAATTATTACTTGAAATATTTTCATAAGGTGAAATTAATTTAATATCATTAAAATAGTTGATATTTAATTTTTTTGTTCCATAATTATCGTTATTAAGATCAAAGTTATTAATATTATTAATCAAATCCAAAATAGGTGAATCCAGTATTACAGCTTTAAAAAGTTCAGGCTTTTTATTAATAGATGAAGCAACTATCAAAGATAATTTATTTTTTGCTGATGCAAAAATCTTATCCCTTGATGTGTAATTATTGCCAGTTAAATAATCACCTAAAGATATAACTTGCTCAGAAAATCTCTTATCAAGCATATTATTTTCAAATTGACTCATATCAGCAACAGCAATAATAAGTCCTCTATTTAATAAGCTTATTCTTTCTGGCGAAAAGTTGTAATTATTACTTACTTCTAGTAATAATGGTGCTCGACCATCTTTGCTAATACCTTTTTTATAAATTAATGCCAATGGAATACTTTTCATATCTTTCGTTTTAACAAAAATTCGTTCAGTTTGATAATTATATGGGTTGTATCCTTTTACTTCATCTTTTTTAGCTAATAATAGCTTTTTTTTATCCATATTGTATTCATAGATAGAATCAGGATTTAAGAGCGATGAATAAGAAAAACGCAACTCACTAGTATTAAAATCGTTATTATCATCCAACTTCAATGAGTAATTTACTTCATTCATATCAAAGTAATTAATTTTATCTTTTTTAAAATTTAAAATCTTGATCTTATCTTTATAATCTTCTTGATATAAAACAACCAAATTATTTTTAAAAACTTGTATTGATTTTAATATTTGAGAGTTATTTGTAGGTATAACCTCTTGCCAACTATTATTCCTAAATTGATCAAGAATATTTACAGACATAACTTTAAAGTTTTTTGCATTAGAGTTAGTAAGTATAAAAAACTTACCACCATTATGCTCTATATCATACAAAATGCCTTCTTTACGTTTTTGAAAAGTCTTAAATATTCCTCTTGTATCTTTTGCTCCAATATATTGTATTTCGGATGTTGTATTATTTTTTGCAGTTATCAAAATGTATGCTTCACTATCTGTTTTTGACAAGCTAAGGTTAAATGATGGATCTTTTTCATAATATTCAACTCTATCAAGAGCAGTACTGTATCCTAAATTATGTTTATGTACTTTTGAAGTTTTTTTATCGTTATTTAGAGTTATATAATAAAAGCTTTTATTGTCATTACTCCATTCAATATTTCCAGATGCATTAGATATTTCTTCTCTTAGAAATGTACCTGTAGAAATATTTTTTAGATAAATAGTAAAGTAACCTGAGTTATTTTTATCAATTGAATAAGCCAATATCTTACCATCAGGACTTACTTTAAAAGTACCAATTTTTATATTTTCATCATTTCTTGATAAAATATTTGAATCAAGTATTAATTCTTCTCTAGCAAATAAGCTATCTTTTTTACGATAGTAAATTGGTTTAGATTTACTAATTTCTTTTTTTTGATAGTAGTAATAGTTATCTATTTTTTTGGGAAGAGAAGTATTAAAAACGTCAGTTCTATCTATTATCTCATTGTAGAGTTTTTCTTCGCTAACTTTATTAGCTTCAAGAACTTTTTTTGTGTATTTTTTTTCACTTCTAATATATTTAATTGCTTCAAGACTGTTTTTATTATTTAACCATAAGTAATTGTCTGTATAGTTTTTACCATAATAATTTTTTGTTTCGGGAATTTTTTTTGCTATTGGTTTTAAATTTTCTGTATTTAAATTTTCTATATTAGTTGTTATTTTAGAAATTATTATTGGAGCATTTGATGCTTTGGAAGTAGGCTCAGGTATAGAAGAAGCAAGACCAAGCTTTTGACCACAAGAAGATAATAGAAACATTGCTATAACTAATGAAAGTTTAGATAAACTTGTTGACAATCTGACCTCTTCTAACATAATTATAGTAAATCATGTTATTTTTTAAACTAATAAAATTTTGCTAATTAGAATTAATTTTAGCATATTGACCATTAATCATGGTAAGCTCAAATATATTCTTTAAGTACACATATATTAGTTCATATTAAGTTATACTTAAAAAAATTAATATGAATAATAGGTAAAAAAATGAAATATCTCCACACAATGATTAGAGTTTTAGATCTCGAGAAAACACTTGACTTTTTTATTAATAAGCTTGGCTTGATTGAAATAAGTCGAAAAGAAAACGAAAAGGGTAAGTTTACTCTTATTTTTTTGGCTACTCAAAAAGGTGAGCCTCAAGTCGAGCTAACCTATAATTGGGATCAAAAAGAAGAATACGCTGTAGGTCGTAATTTTGGACACTTGGCTTATCAAGTAGATAATATTTATGAAACCTGTGAAAAATTAATGAATTTAGG
>JACMQJ010000292.1 GCA_014377055.1 Candidatus Sericytochromatia bacterium | reverse complement strand
TTGAAGGCTCAATTCTTTATGTAGATAATAGGAGATACTACATAAATGAAGTTGACAATATTTTAGGTGTATTCCAGAATATTATAAATAAATTTTTTTGAATTAATTTTAATTTATCTTTTGTATACAAATTTGAATCAACAAATAAAAGATCAAAAAGGCATTAAGTTAGTTTTAACTTAATGCCTTTTTCACTTTAATTAGAGCCTTATTTTTCGTTTAATTCAAAAATAGGTATAATACCCCCACCAGCACAAACATTGACAATAGTTGATTCAGACACTCTTCCTAGCATTCCAGCATATTCACCATTGAATATATAAGGATTTAGATTAATAAACTTTTTTTCTAAGACAACTTTATTATCTCTGATAGCAGGTAATTCAATTTCAGGAACAGGCATTGCTTCCTGAATAATCCACCAAGGACAACCAATTGCATCTTCAATTGCATCTCTCCACTCTGCTTTATCAGTACCTTTACCAATTTTTACACCATATCCGCCAGCTGCATCTGTAGGTTTTAGAACTAATTCATCTTGTTTTCTGATAGCATACTCTTCAATAGAAATATCTGCTCCTTCTTTTGAGATAGTAATAGTTTCGTCCATTTTTCTAGTCCAAAGAACATAAGTTTTTATACAAGTTACTTGTTCAGGGGTAAAATAATGATGATTTCTTTCATTGGTAATAAATGATAATAGCTCTTTATGAGCTCCAATTATTGCTCTCAAAGGATTAACACAACAAACAGAACGATCTTTTATTGCTCCAAGAAAATCTTTTAATTCAGAAGGGTATCTCTTAAAAAAAGTAAAACGTAACGAAAGATTTAGAATATCAAATTTTACATTACCTGAATAAAGACCACCATTTCTATGCTCTAGCTCTCTTGCATCAACACAATTTGATTCATAGCCATTTTCAATAAAATAATCTCTAACTATTTCATTATCAGATCCTTCAACATAACGTTTAAAAGAAACGATACCGATTCTTGGTTTCTCCTTCTTACCACCATACTCTTTATAACAAGCAAGCATAGCTTCAAGACTCTTTTTGAGTATTTTTCCTTCAAAAGGCTTTCCATAATCTTTTATTAGATTTTTGTACATTGGATTTTCTCTGTATATTCCTTCAAGAATATCAGTTCTACCTCTACCACCTGGATTATCTGTATTAAACTCAATAAACTTTAAGTTTTTACCATCATACAAAGCATCATGACGATTTAAAACAGTTGGTTTTTTGTAGCCTGGATCCCAATTAATCCAATCAGTTGGTAACTCAGGATATGGAAAGTATGATCTAACATATTCATCTTGAAAATACAGATCAACAACTCGATCGACAACATTATCAAGGATAACACCAACCTCAGCAATATCTTTTAGAGATTTTTTCTTTAAAAATAATGGTGACAAAGTGATTGGATATGTACCACCCATTGTTCCACATCTTTTTTTTCTCATTTTATGTAAAAGATATTCCCATTCATTGATAACATCTTTTGGATGTTCTATCATCCAGTCAACAATTTTTTTGTCTTCTCTTTCAAACACTTCAGTGACATTGTCATCTTTACTATCTGCATGAATTGCCTTAATATTTTTTACTAAGGGTATTTCAACCGTTGATGGTTGAGGTTCAAGTGTTGCTGTCATTTTTTCTGATTTGGTCTCAATTTTTTTTTCAACTTTCTTCTCAGTTTTCTTTTCAACTTTTTTTTCTGATTTCTTTGTAGTCATATCTTGCCTTTCTATTTAGAAATTAACTGTAACTATATTTCAAACATCTAAAAAACTTTTAGCTAGGAGTTAAAACTAACTCTTAACTTATTGGTGACATGCTAACACAGTTTTTAAAAAGTTAAAATATGATATTAGCAAGAGTTGCCCCTTATTATAAATTTATTTTGATAATCAGAATAATATATTAGAATATCAAAGTGTATTTACTTAAAAAAAATAAAGATTTAGACACGAATTGCACGAATTACACGAATGAAGAAAAAAGTAAATATCAAAAAATTATTCATCTTTATCTGTGTAATCTGTGGTTAAAATATATTTATTTATAAAATGTTTAGAGTACAACTAGATGGCAAAACTAAGACTAGATTTATTAATTATAGAAAAGAATCTTTTTGATTCAAGACAAAAAGCTCAAGCAGCTATCATGGAAGGTATTGTGATGGTTGGTAATAAAATAATTAACAAGCCTGGAACTTTGATTAATCAAGATGAAGAAATTACCTTAACTAGACCACTCGAAGAAAAATATGTTAGTCGTGGTGGACTAAAATTAGAAAAAGCTATTATTGATTTTAAACCAGAAATAAAAGATAAAATATTTTTAGATATAGGTGCATCCACAGGTGGCTTTACAGATTGTTTATTACAAAATGAAGCTAAATTTGTTTATGCTGTAGATGTTGGTTACGGTCAAATAGATTGGTCTATTAGACAAGACCCTAGAGTTAAAGTTATAGAGAGATGTAATGCAAGATATTTAGAGCCTGAGCAACTTTATCAAGAATCAGAAAAAGCACAGGCAGCAGTAATTGATGTTTCATTTATCTCACTAAGTAAAATAATACCTAATTTGATGAATTTATTAACAACTGATTTTTTTATTATGTCTTTGGTCAAACCGCAATTTGAGGCGGGAAGAGATAAAGTAAAAAAAGGAATTGTCTTATCTCCTGATACACATGAAGAAGTAATTTTTAATTTAAAAAAGTTTCTGGAAACAATTAATTTAAAATTAAATAGTTTAACTTATTCTCCAGTCAAAGGTCCATCGGGTAATATTGAGTTTTTGGCTTATATTACACCAAATAATAGCTCAATTAGTGATGAAAATATTAAAAATTTAGTAAAAAAAGCCCATCATGAATTATGATAATTGATCCATTAAACTAATCATTTCAATAGCAGCCATAGCACAATCCCAACCTTTATTACCAGCTTTTGTCCCTGCTCTTTCGATTGCTTGTTCAATATTTTCGACAGTCAAAATACCATTCAAAACAGGTAAATTATAATCCAGTCCAATTTGTGCTATTCCGTTACTAGAAAATCCCGCAACATAATCAAAATGAGATGTTGCACCTCTGATAACTGCACCAAGAGCTATAATTGCATCATATTTTTTTGATTCCGCCATTTTTTTGGTAATTAGAGGTATTTC
>JACMQJ010000045.1 GCA_014377055.1 Candidatus Sericytochromatia bacterium | reverse complement strand
TTTTAAGAAAAAATGATAATCATCTCCAAGTGCATATTTTGCCACTTTATAATCTGATTGATTAGATTCTGTATAATAATTAAAACCTAAGCAAACAATAGATTTTGTACCCTCAAATAATAATTCTGGATTTTCTCTTTTATCTATATTTCTCTTAAGATATTCCATTTCTCCAGCAAAACCTTTTTCGATCCAGCTTTGATAAAAATCTATGTCTAAAGGTTGAGAAGATGTTATACCGACTAAGTCAAAGCCTAGTTCTTTGGCATAATCTTTTATCTTTTGACTGATAATTTGCTTAGTTGTTAACAATTAGATTAAATTCCTTGTAGTCAAATAACTTTCATTTTTATTAATAAATTAACCTTAGCTTTACCTATTGATAGACTAACTTTATACAAATTATTTTATACTTGTAATTATAAGTTAAAAAATTTAGAATACAATTATAGCTTAGTTTTAAATTAGGTTTTAGGAAATGTCAAAAACAAAAAGTTTTGCTAAAGAAAGAGGATATTATGAAATCCTAGAAACATCTCCTACTGCAACAACAAATGAAATACAGCGTTCATTTGAAAGAATATTTAGTGAAAAAATAAATATTGGATCAGAAGATATAAATGTCAGGAAATCCTCTGCTGAATTACTTTTTACTATTACCAAAGCTTACGATATTTTGACAGATCCCTTCCAACGACTAAGTTATGATGAAAGAAGATTTGGTGGAAAACCACAACAAAATAATGAAGTTGAAACTATCTTTAAAGAAGGTTTAAGAGCTTTTAGAAGTAATCAAATAGAAACTGCACTCAAATTTTTTAAAGAATCAGTGACATTATATCCTCACAAAACCATGTATCGAGTCAATTTAGCGATTGCTTATGCGGAAAAAGGTATGGTCGAGGATGCAAAAAAAGAACTGAGAATGTCACTGAGATTAGACCCTGAAAATGACTTTGCCCAAGAAGTTATTGCCAAGATTTTGTTTAAAGTATCAGATAAAAAAAGTATAAATTTTCTTTCTCATAAGGTAAATAGACAATTAGTCTTAGTTGGATCAGGTTTTGCTTTAGCTATGGTACTTTTAATCTTTGGAATGCCAAAAATAAATGGTCTATTACACAAAACATCAATAGCCAATAATGTTGAGTTAGAAAAACAACATATATTAGATAAAAAAAATCAATTACCTCAAGACTTACGTGATGCTATCGATAAACATGCTAATACAGCACCTGTACAAACTAAATTTTCGGGGATAGTACCTAAGCTTGATGATAATTTTAAAATATCAGGTCAGGCTTATGATTATTCAACCCAAACAGCTACCAAAAAAACTTACAACAAAGATCAAGGTATGGTGATGGTTGAGTATAGCAATGGAAGTATTCTAACTTATAAATTACAAGACTTGCAAGGCTGGAACATAGACAGTGAAACAAAAACACCTGTAGTAATAACTAAAGGTAATGAGATAATACCTGTTCAAACCAATATACCTGTAACACTTTCTGATGGTAGGGTGGTTAAACCTAGCGATCCTGATTTTCCTGTCAATGCTTTTCCTGAATATAATTTGCCACCAGTAAAAGTAGAGGAAGCTGTAACTGTTGCCCCACCTGTTGCTTCAATAGTAGAACCTTCTGCAAATACACTTGATGCTAGTCCAACTAATTTTTCTGATAAGCCTAGTGAAAATCCATCTAATTTATCTATTCCTAGCTCGTCAGAAACTCTATCATCTGAGCCTAGAGTAACTAATTTTCAAGGGAATAAAATTGGAGCTCCAAAAGTTGGGCTTCCTCCTACGGTTGGTAGAAAATAATGTATCAATCTAAAACAAAAAAGTATAAGAATATTAAAGGCTTCATGATTACAGAAGTTTTAATTACAATGTTATTAATTGTGATTGCAATGGTTGGTATTGTTCCCATTTTATTCCAAGGAGTAAAAACTAGTAAATTTTCAAAGTTTAGAGCGGTTGGTAGTAATATTGTTCAAAAAGAAATAGAGAGATTTAATCAAGATAGATTTAGTAATGTTTTGGCAAGGATAGAAGCTGGTATACCTAGTCATTCCCCTCCTATCACAATTATAGAGTTTGAAGGTACAGATTCTAGTGTAATACTACCAGTCCATAGAGATCCTACCAAAGATTATATAGACTCCATAGTTACTATATATATCAACCCAACTAATGGTAACATATCTGATCTGTCTAAAGCTGGATATAAGAGTGGAGTCATATCAAAGACATATTCATTTTTAAGAGGAGAGCCTACTATCATGGATGACTCTATAAGATTATCTGTTTCTCTTACTGTAAATGGTGAAAAACCTGTTAATATGACATCTATACTTAGCCGCGACAAACTTAACTAGTAAATATATATTTTGGTTGTAATAAGAATAAAAAGTGAAAAATAAAGGAAAAAACAGAGGATTTACCATCATAGAACTGGTAATCGGTTTGGGAATTGGCATAGTTGTGCTTACTGGTCTTATGACATTTTATTTTAGATCTTCAAAAATGATTGGCGAACAACAAGCTGTAGCAAAAGATGCAACCCAACTTCAATTTGTTATGAA
>JACMQJ010000291.1 GCA_014377055.1 Candidatus Sericytochromatia bacterium | reverse complement strand
TATGATATTTTTAGATCCTAAAGTTTTAATGTAAGACAATTTTAAAAAGATAAAAAAATGAAAACAATTTCTTTTGTAACGCTTGGTTGTAGAGCTAATCAAGCAGAAAATAGTGAATATCATCAGAGTATGCTTGAAGCAGGCTGGGAAGTTCTTGATGCAGAAAGTAACAGCTCAGAAGTATATGTTATTAATACATGCACAGTAACTAATGAAGCCGAAAGACAATCAAGGCAGACCATCAAAAAGTATGCAAAAAATAATCCTAACTCAAAATTAATAGTTACAGGATGTTCTAGTAAGTATTTAGAGAATAATAAAGATATTACTTCTATTGTTAGCTTATTTGTTCCTAACTTACAAAAAGATAAATTTGTCCAAAGAGTTTATGATCATCTTGGTATCGAAAAAGATTTTAATCCGCTTGACTCTATTCCACGTTTGGAAAATACAGATACAACTAGGTTAAATTTAAAAATATCTGACGGCTGTAACTGGGCATGTTCTTTTTGTATTATTCCTCGAACTAGGGGGAAATTAAGAAGCCTATCAGAAGATGATATTGTTACCAAAGCAAAAAGAGCTGAAGAAATGGGATACAAAGAAATAGTTTTAACAGCTATTCAACTAGGGGGATATGGCAAAGATTTGGGTAGAAATGGTTTAGAAATATTGATACCTAGATTATTAGCAGAAACAAAGATACCACGTATTAGACTAAGCTCAATTGAGCCAACTGATGTGTCAGATGATTTAATTAAAGAATTGGCTAAATCAGATCGAATATGTAATCAATTTCATATACCAATACAAAGTGGATCAGATCATATACTTGATTTGATGAAAAGAAGATATTCAAGAGATGAGTATGCTGATAGAATTAACACATTAAGAAAATATATTCCTGACCTAACTTTAACAACTGATATTATGGTTGGATTTCCTCAAGAAAGTGAACAAGATTTTGCTGATTCATGTGAGTTTGTCCAAACTTTAGGTTTTAATAAGTTACATATTTTTCCTTATTCAGACAGACAAGGAACTGCCGCAAGTAAGATGGAAGGAAAAATATCACCTGAAATTATTAAAGAAAGAAAAAAAATATTAGCAACCATAGATAATAAATTACATTACGATTGGATGAATAGATCTATTGGTACAAAAAAACAAATACTTGTTGAAATGCCAAAAGATGATTCGGGAGTAATGCAAGGCATGTCTAAAGATTATTACAAAGTGAGTTTTAATCATAAAAATATTAAGAGAAATGATCTGATAGATGTTATGATTAAGGGTGTAGATCTTGATAAACTTTGTTTAATTGGTGAATTAATTTAAATTATGGCATTTAATCCTTTATCTTCGATAGTTGGGCTAACAGGCTCTAAAAAACTTGGCAATATTTTATTAAAGATGAACGCCATTAATCAGGATGATTTAAATAAAGCTCTAAAGATAAAAGATGAAGAACCAAAAAAGCTACTTGGTGAGATAATAGTCGAAAGAAACTTTTCTACTCAAGAACAAGTTAATGAAGCTCTGGATCAACAAAAAAAAGAATTTCGTCTAGGTCAATTATTAGTTTCATCAGGCTTATTAAAACCAAAAAATCTTGATGAAGCTCTAATTATCCAAAAAGAAACTAAAGAAAAAATTGGTGTTATTTTGGTTAGAATGGGATTTTCAACAGAAATACAAATTAGCAATGCTCTAAAATTTCAAAACAGAGATAATAGGTTGGGTACTGTCCTTGTCAGAGAAGGCTATATAACTGAAACTCAGCTTGAGTGGGCTCTTTCTGAACAAGAAAAAAGAGGTGGATTACTTGGTGAAAATTTAATAAATCTAAAATTAATCACTTCTCCACAACTTACAGATGCTCTTTTAAAACAGTCAAGAGTCTAAGATCATTTTTATTTATTTAAAATTTTTATACATCTTTAATTCATATCATCAATAATTATTTTTGCTGCTTTTTTAATAGAACCATAAGGATGCAAAAGTTTTTTTAATTCAACAAAATTATCTAGTGTGTTAAAAACCAAATCTTGATTATTTAAAAATTTTATAGACTCCAAATATAAGTTATCTGTATTAACCTGATCTTGAATAAATTCAGGTATTACTTTTTTATCAGCTAAGATATTGGGTAAACTAAAATATTTTAGTTTAATTAAGACTTTTGCCAAAGAATAGGAAATTTTGTTTAATTTATAACATGCAATTATAGGTATATCAAGTATAACAGCTTCAAGAGTTACAGTGCCTGAAGCAGCAATTATTAAATCACAAGCTTGCATATATTCGCAAGAAGATCCTGAAAATAATTTTAAACCTTTTAAATCAAAATTAGTTTTTATATATGTCTGCCATTTATCGTTTGT
>JACMQJ010000290.1 GCA_014377055.1 Candidatus Sericytochromatia bacterium | reverse complement strand
ATCTGGTTAAATATTTTTTGTACCAATATCTTTAATGTTCAATGTCACATCTTCGTTTGTGGAAAACTCTTGTGTATAAGCTTTTAAGAGTAGATCTATTCCTTTACGATGTATTGTCCCGCCATTAAAAAGAAACTTAAATTTTTTATTGGTTTTGATATTTAGTGGTGAAATATCATTTTGATATAGGTCTTCTCTTACTCCTAGATGGACGGTTTTAACCTTTTCTTGTGGAATACCATCTTTAATATAAACGTTTTTATTAAAATTACTAATCGCCCAAATTTGATCTGGAATAGTTATAAATGGTTCAAGCCATGATTCTGGTATAGAACCAAATTCCCAAGGTTGCATAATTATTAACTTACCTTTTTCTGGAATCGAAAAATTTGGAGGCCATTGATGTCTAATAGTAAAATCAACTTTTTCTTGTTTTTTATCAACAATATCCATAAGAGGCTTGAATCTTGACAATTCAATTTCAGTAAGTACATTTTCTCTATTTGATTTTATGGATAGATTTATTTCAGGATTCTTTGTTAATTCAAGACAAATCTCACGATTAACAATAGCTAGACTATGATTAATAAAAAAATCACCCTCATAACGAATATTTATCATTTCGATATTTTAAGAATAACTAATCAAAGCTATATGCTTAATTGGTACTTGAATATTTTTATTTAAATCTTCGTACAAGGCAGCTGTTTTATCTATTTCTATAGATACTTTCCAGCCAGGCTTTTCACAGTTTATTTTATTTTCCTCAGCAACTTTTATTGTGAATAATTTACTATTACCAAAAATATCAGTTAATATTTTATCCGCATAAGCTTGTTTTGCCTTATCATTTAACTCAGATACTTTTTTCATTTCTATATCATCAAAATCATTACCTGAACTACGATTAACTAATCTAAAGCCAAGTAAACCTGATTTATCTTCTAATTTAATTCCTTCTTGTATTCTTTCGAATGATTTTGTATAACCAAACCTAAGCTTATTAGGACTTATATATGGAATAAATAAATTAATTAAATGATTATTGGTTAATTCATCATATAATTCTTCTGTATTTTTGCTCAAAAACTCATTAATATTGTTAAATCCTGCTTTGGACAAATCATTATAAAATTTATTTGTATCAATTTTCCTCATTTTTAAAAACTTAGAGTTATTTAATGCTTGCTCAAAATTATCAATATTCCAATTAACTTCTTTTGCTTTTTCAAGCATCATAGATATGTCATTTTGTAGTCCAACATGTGAAATGGTGATATTTTCCCTTCTATCGCTTTGAAATTTGTGAGTTGGGGAAATAAACCTTCTCAAAAAGTCTATTGTTTGCGAACCATATAATATCCCAGCAAAAAAATTTGCTCGTTTTTTTGAATCAGCTAAATCTTGAATATCTTCTCCAGGTTTTGAACGCAAAAACTCATGAGCTTTTTTATCAAGATCGGTAATATTTTTTGGTCTTTTATCTATTGGTAGAGTTAACTCTTTGTATAATGCTTGCAGATAATATCGAACAGAGTTTATATCTGGTAATCCCAATTCATTTGCTTTTATCTTAATTGCAGGACTTCCTGAGATAGTAAACCCATCTTTGAGCCTAAAAAACATATTATTTTCTTGATCCAATTCTTTTTGCCAAATTGAATAAACATTTTGCTCATCATCAAATCCTGTACCCTCAATATAGCTCATTAAAGCAGGAAGTAATTGAGCTTGAGCTTTTATTCCATAAGTAAAACTATTAAATCCATAATATGAATCTCTAAAAACCTGTCCTGAACAAATTTGTAAATCATAATTACCTAAGCACAAAAAAATATTATTATTTGACTCACTTATTAAACGTCTAATGGCTTCAATTACCAAAAATGTTTGGTGGGCAATATTACCTCCCCAACTGGAATAAGGAGATTTATTGAAGAGGTCACCAACTAATACTAGTTTTGTTTTGGTTTCTTTATTCCATCTAAGTCTATTTTGTTCTACACTGGCAAGCTTATATTTTACTAAAGTATCTTTTAACCTATTATAATCGCCCTGAATATCAGTAATAATTAGTATTCTCTCACCTTTAACTAATTTATTGATATTACTTGATTTTGATACAGGTGCAATAACTGGATTTTCAGGAGGTAAAGGTTTTGTTTTCATAAAATCGTCACGTGATGCTATTAGATCATTACTACCATAATCAGGTGTTTTGATATTGGGTTTTTCTGATTGTATTATCTTTGGTTTAATGGCTTCTTCTGTTTTTTTTGCACTAATTTTAAATGTTGGTATTGACTCAACAATAAATTGGCATTTATTTCTAACATCTTGATTACGCTTTTCATCATCAATCCATTGTACAGCCATAAACTTGGCTGCTCTAAGCGATCTTTTTATATTTTGATCATCTTCTGCAATTGTTGCTAAAATATTTAATTCTTGGATAATCTCTGGTTCAGACATATTTAATAATTCTTGCAAAATTATAGTTTTGGCAGCATCTACACCATATTGCTTAATGGTATTACTAAACATTGGTGAGGACATTACCTTACTAGTAACAGCTTTTCCATTTTGAAAAACGACATCTTGTTGAGTCTGTTCGTAAGTTTTATTATCTTTATCAAAAGAAAGATTTTCACCTGCATTCAAATTAAATCCAAATCCTGAATCTGACAATTTTGACCTCTTTTTAAAAACTGTATCTTATTATTCATTTAAACAAGGGGTTGAAACCCCTTGCTCGGGAATTCTTGTTTGTTGAAAAGTAATAATAGTTAAAAATTATTTAATTTTCTAGTTTTATAAGCTTCACTGGAAATATATTTTAGTATCACTAAGAGCTTATTAGAATCAACAAATCCTTTGACTGAACCGCTGACAAGCTTACCTTGTGGATTCAAAAAAGCAATAGTTGGATAACCCTCTATTTCATACTCTTTGGTTAGCTCTTTTTCTAGCATATTTTTATTAGCTGAAATTCTATTTTCTGATTTAGGATCTATTTTTATTTTGATAAATTTTTCTTTGAGGATCTGTTTTATTCTAGGATCATTATATGTTTTAGATTCTAATTTATTACAATATGAATTATCATCAAGGCAAAAGCTCATAAAAACATATTTATTTTGCTTATTAGCCAAAAATAAACCTCTTTTGTAATCGTACCAATCCTCTTTAACAATAGGCTTTTTAGAATATAAAACTTTTGTTTCCAAATATTTCAGATCACTTTTGGGAGTGACATTTTCTGCTTTAACAGTATTTTGAAAAGAAAGAGCAACAAAAATTGTTGAAATAGCTGAAATTAATTTGTTTTGTAGTTTCATGATAATTTAACCTTTTATTTTAAGCAATAACCCAAGCGTATCGAGCAGGGTATAGACATATCTCAAGAACCAAGCTTAGAACTTTAGCATACTCACCTATTTGCGACAATTTAGCAGCAAAGGCAAGTTGTTTTTTTAAATCTTGTTTTTTATTAAGTAACTCATTAGTTAATAAGTCATAATCTTTGATAGATTTTTTAAAAAAGACTTTTTGTAGTACTCCCCAAAGTCCCTTGTTAGTTTGCTTAGATTTTTCATTTTTTAGAGATAATATTTGTCTTTCATTATCACTAATACTTTTTTCAATTGAAAGTATCCAATTACTAAGACTAGCAAACTTAACTTTATATGACTCACCACCAGCCGCATCAAATTTTTTACTAAGACCAAATAACATGGTTTTGACCAAGTGCAATGAAGGCTCGTGATTAGCCTCGGTATCAAGAGCCATAATCAAATTATGAATAGCACCCTCACTATCTTTTGCGTTAAGATCTCTTAGTGAAGTGTTATAATAATACCTAGACGGCATAACACCCTTTGTATCAGAGTTACGTATATACCTTCTAGCCTGACCACGGTCTAAAACAGATTCTAAACATTTTTGTAAAGAAACAGGAACTGTCATTTTTTATTTAATATAATTCTAATTATGTAAAACTTTAATTTAAATTGTAATAATATCATGTTTTAAACAAACAAATAAGTGTCAATTATCTTTTT
>JACMQJ010000289.1 GCA_014377055.1 Candidatus Sericytochromatia bacterium | reverse complement strand
GCTTCTGTCGAAATAGCGACACATTTATCATATTCAGGTTTGGCTTTTCTTTCCATGATGCCTGGTATTTCTCTAAACTGACGACGTACTTCGGTAACCATTTCCATAGCTGCACGTCCAACTGCTGCGATAGCAAGTGAAGAGAATATATAAGGAATCATACCACCGACAAATAAACCAGCAAGTACATCTGCTTTATAAATATCAATTGAATTTATACCTGCAAGACCAACAAACGCTGCAAAAAGTGCAAGTGCTGTAAGAGCAGCAGACGCAATAGCAAAACCTTTTCCTGTAGCTGCAGTTGTATTTCCCACTGCATCGAGCTTATCTGTTCTTGCACGTACTTCTTTTGGTAATTCACTCATTTCAGCGATACCACCAGCGTTATCAGCTATTGGTCCAAAAGCATCAATAGCTAGTTGCATAGCTGTTGTAGCCATCATTCCTGCAGCGGCTATAGCAACACCATAAAGACCTGCAAAATGATGAGATAAATAAATACCAGCAGCTAAAATAAGTGTTGGTATCATTGTTGATTCCATGCCTACAGATAAACCACCAATAATATTAGTTGCTGCTCCTGTCTCTGATTGTTTAATAATTGACATAACTGGACGTTTACCCATAGCAGTATAAAACTCAGTTACGATACTCATTAAAGCACCAACAAATGAACCAACAAGTATTGCTAAAAATACACCCATACTGGTAAACTCATGACCACGAAGTGACATATTTTCTGGTAACATCCATCTTACAAGGAAAAAACAAGCAATAGTTGTTAAAATAACTGAAGTCCAATTACCCAAATTAAGAGCTTTTTGAACATCACCTTGATCGTCAGAAATTTTTACAATCGAACATCCGATAATAGAAAAGATTATACCTATACCTGCAATAACCATTGGTAAAAGCATTGGTGAAAGTCCACCAAAATTATCGGTTACAGTGATTTCTCTTCCAAGAACCATTGTTGCTAAAATTGTTGCAACATACGAACCAAAAAGATCGGCACCCATTCCAGCTACATCTCCAACATTATCACCAACATTATCAGCAATAGTTGCAGGATTTCTTGCATCATCTTCTGGTATTCCAGCTTCAACTTTACCAACAAGATCAGCTCCAACGTCAGCAGCCTTAGTATATATACCACCACCAACACGGGCAAAAAGTGCTATAGATTCAGCACCAAGTGAAAATCCAGCTAAAACTTCCAATGCTTTTTCCATTGCATCTCCATTAACAGGACCTCCAATAACATACATGTGATAAAAAATAATGAAAAGTGAACTAATTCCTATAACTGCTAGTCCAGCAACACCAAGACCCATAACAGAACCAGCCGTAAATGCAACATTTAATGCACCTTTTAAACTTGTTCTTGCTGCTTGTGTTGTTCTTACATTTGCTTTTGTGGCAATTTTCATACCAAAGTATCCAGCAGTTGCACTAAATACAGCACCGATTAAAAATGATATAGCAATTACTGGTGATGATTTTTCAACAAGAGTTCCTGACCATGCTAGAATAACCGCTGCAATAACAGCAAAGTAACCCATGACTTTCCATTCAGCCTTTAAAAAAGCCATCGCACCTTCGGCAATATAATTTGATAGCTCAACCATGTTAGGGTCACCGTCAGGCTGGCGATTCACCCATACTGATTTGAACCACATGACAATTAAGCCTAGAGCTCCCAAAGCAGGAACTAAATAAAGAATTATTGATTCCATTAAAATAAAACCTCCGTCTTTTTTGCCTTAGTATAAATACTGATGCAAACGGGAGTTACATACACAAATAAATTTATGTCCATCAAAAATAAGTCCTCCGTTTCTATGAATAGATCATCATTACAAAATATTTGAAGTTTAATTATGATGATTAATATTAAAACAAGTTAAAATTAAGCTTAAGGATTATACCATAAATAGCTAAAAACTGACTACTATTATTTTTATTGGATAGATTATTAATCAGATAAATAAGAAAAAATTAAGGATTCAAAATTAAATTTATTAGTTTTTATCGTCTGTATTTTTTATCAAAGCATTATAAGCATTGAGTTGTCCATATCCACTTGCTTGATCAAAACCTGTAATGGGTGGAGATATTGTAGTAGACAAAATCCTAACTCGTACTTTTTGAGCTGATAAATTTGGCTCTTTTGAAAATATCAAAGCGGCAACACCTGCAACATGAGGAGATGACATAGAAGTACCTGAAATAGCTGCATAAGGGCCTACAATATTTTCGGTGTAACCAAAATATGTTTTGTAGGTTGGCCATGTTGAATAAATTTTACGCCCCTCACCTATTGCACCAAAACCTCCTGGAGCAGTCAACGAAACCTCACTACCACCATTAGAATAATTGGCAACTTTACCAAATTCGGTTGTAGCTCCAACGGCTAAAACACCAGAATAAGCAGCAGGTACAGTCACCTCAGTAATAATTCCTTTTGATCTATCACTTTCATTTCCAACAGCACACGATATAACTATTCCTTTGCTAATAGCCAATTCAACAGCATCTTGCAATGCTTTTGTCCCATCAGCTTTAGGACCACCAATACTAATATTAATAACTTTTGCACCCTCATCTATTGCTCTAATAATAGCTTTAGTAATAACAGAAGCATAGGTATCACCAGCATAATTGGCTGATTTGATAGGTAATATTTTTACAGAGCTTGAGATTCCAGCAATTCCTATGGAGTTATTAATCATTGCTCCAATTATACCTGAAACATGTGTACCATGACCATTACCATCTCTACCTATATAATCAATACTTAAACCTGTACTGGTTTTAAAAATATCATCTTGTCCAGACTCACTCCAAATATCAATCAATGGCAATAAATTATTCTTGAGATCTGGATGATTTGGATCAACTCCAGAATCAATGACAGCTACAGTTACATTACTTGATCCAGTTGTAATAGCCCAAGCTTTATTGGCTTCAATTGCTGTTGCATTCCATTGAGATTGATACAAGGGATCGTTTGGTTCAAATGATAGATCTTTTATTTTAAAATTACTATCAACAGCAGAAGCTTTAAAAGGGAAAAGGCTTAATTTGGCATCTGGAGTAACATATTTAACTAGTTTATTATTTTGATAAATACTTTTTATTTGTTCAATATTTTTTGTATCAGTCTTAATATCAATAATATTAAGCTCTTTTGAAATTAATTCAAATGATTTTATTCCGTTTTTTTGATTTAACTTATTTATTTGCTCTTGATTAACATGATCGTTAAACCTAATAATCAAATTTTGAGATGGATAGACAATATTATTTGATGATACAGAGCATGAAGTAATTGATATAAAAGAAAGTATTTGTAAAAAGAGAATATTTTTTTTCATCACTTTGATTACCAATTTAAAATATTTAGGATAAATTCTTTATTGCTAGCTTCGTCCAAATTTACTTTTCCACTTTTATCAGTATCTTTATCTGTAAACTCTGAGGAGTCACCAATAACAACAACTTTACCATTACCTATATTTGAGACAGCAACCACACCATGTTTAATATTATCCTGAATAGTAAAACTCTGATCACCACTAAATGCAATTAATTGAGTATTAATATAATCAATAGGAATTATTCCACCACTGATAACACTAATACTGGCACTACTATAAAAAGATAGAAGGTTAATATTTTTTGTTATAGGATGGGTATTAAATTTTTTTATAAGTAGATGCTCATTATCAAGATTATAATTTTGGACAAGTGTTTCTTTAATAACATCTTGATTTATTTTTAGATTTGCTTGCTTTAAGAAAATATTAATTGAAGTATCAGTGAATGATCCAAATCCGCCCCATTCTCCAGTTATAACAACTTTTTTACCACTTTTTACAAAAGCAATTAATTTGTTTATTTCTAAAAATGAATAATCTTTTGATGGGCAAAAAATAATTATTGTAGAAATATTATCAAGATTGACATTATTAAAATCATCAGACGTGATGTTAAAACCTGAACTAGTTAAAAAATCTGTTAATTTGGACAAATTAGTAATGCTTTTATCACTACTATTACCGAAAGGATTTTTACTGGTATCAAACAAAATATTATTTGATGATATTAAAGGTGTTGGTGTAACAAAAGGAGTTGAAAGTGGAGTGGGAATAGGTGTAGAAATAGGCAAAGATGTTTTTGCAACAATAACATTAGTTGGTGTTGATAAAGAATTATTTATTGAGCTATTAAAAGTTGGAGATGATGTTGTAATTGGATTAGCTGTTAATAAAATACTCGGGATTGTACTAGGTGATGAGTATGGGGATTCAAAAATAACATGAGTATTTTCTGTACAAGAAATTAAACTCAATACTAGACCTAAAACAGAGAAAACATTTAATAATTTTTTTTTCAATATACTGCTACATAAAACAAAAATAAGATTCAACTTAGATTTAATTGTAGCTAACATAATTAAAACTTTGTTCGAAATGATAAATATATAAATAATATTTTTTTGTCCAATAGTAATATAGAAACTAACTGAAAGTAAAAGTTTCCCTTATTTTATTGTTTTTTTAATAAAAACTTTACTTAACTACTATGCAGTAAAAAGAGTTTATGATATTATTATTTATGTCTTAGGGCGTATAGCTCAGTTGGTAGAGCTCCTGCCTTACAAGCAGGCGGTCACAGGTTCGAGTCCTGTTGCGCCCATTACTAAACCCTAAGATACAACCACTTTTAAAAAATTTCACAACATAAATAAAATTAACTTATTTTCTTGCTATAATTTACAAACTGTAAAAAATATTTTGTTAAGGTAGTTAACGTGTATCATAGTAATGAAAAATAGTTTAGAAGATTAAGCAAATACAATGACATTTATAATTATTTTTTTATTGATATTTTTTAATGCACTATACGTTTGTGCTGAGTTTGCAGCAATTGGTGTCAGAAAAACCAGAATAAAACAACTTGCTCAAGAAGATAATTTATTAGCAAAAAAATTAATTGCTTTTATTGACGATCCAAATAAATTAGATAACTATATCTCCGCTTGTCAAATTGGTATAACTATCTCTAGCTTGATCTTAGGAGCTTATGGTGAAGCCAAATTAGCAACTACACTTGCACCATTATTCAAAAGCTTAGGAAATATGAGTGATATAACAGCTAACTCAGCATCTACTTTCATTATTTTATTATTCCTTACTTCTTTTCAAATGGTCTTGGCTGAATTAGTACCTAAAGCTATTG
>JACMQJ010000288.1 GCA_014377055.1 Candidatus Sericytochromatia bacterium | reverse complement strand
CCATCTTTGAGTAATCCATCATGAGTTGCTACTGCTGCATCAGGTTCTTTTTCATAAATAGCAAGTTCCTTAATAAAGTAAAGAATTAGCTCAATATCTTCTTTTTTTGCTTCTCTTATTTTTAGTGACATTTTAATATTTTCCTACACAGTTATATTTAGTTATGACTTCTTCTTTTAAGCCTATACCTCGTAAACTAAACAGCTATCAGAACATTAAATAACCATAGTACGAAAAGTAAGTTTTATTTAAGCAATCAAATAAAACTTATTGCTATTAGTGAGTAAATGTGATGCTATAATTTCAGAGAATTTAAAAAAGGGTTTTAAATATAATCTTTATTTAGTAGCAAAATAAACATTTTAGAAAGTCAGGTTATATGACACCAGAATCTCAAATTGAAAGTAAACTAATCCAAAAATTAGAAAATGACCTAAAATATACTTATCGTCCTGATATTCGTAATCGTCAATCACTGGAAAAAAACTTTAGGGAAAAATTTGAGTCTCTTAATAAAGTTACGCTTACAGATACAGAATTTGCAAAACTTCGTGACGGAATTGTGACCTCTGATGTATTTACAGCAGCTAAAACCCTGAGAGAACGTAATACTTTTACTCGTGAAGATGGAACGCCCTTACAATACACTTTAGTTAATATAAAAGATTGGTGTAAAAATGATTTTGAAGTAATAAACCAGTTAAAGATAAATACAGAAAATAGTAATCACCGTTATGATGTTATTCTGCTTATCAATGGAATACCTGTTGTACAAATAGAGCTTAAAACCTTACATATCAGTCCCAAAAAAGCTATGGAACAAATAGTAAGATATAAAAATGATACTGGAAACGGTTATACAAATACTATTCTTTGTTTTATGCAACTGTTTATTACCAGTAATTAAAATAAAACCTTATATTTTTCTAATAACCAGAATAAGCATTTTACTTTTAATGCTGATGAACGATTTTTGCCTGTTTATCAATTAGCAGATGAAAATAATACTAAAATTAATCATCTTTACGATTTTGCAGATAACTTTTTAGCTAAATGCACACTGGGACAATTAATAAGCCGTTATATGGTTTTAGTTCAAAGTAAACAAGAAATTATAATTATGCGTCCTTATCAGATATATGCAGTAAAAGCAATTATTGACTGTATTCATCAGAATCGTGGTAATGGGTATATCTGGCATACTACAGGCAGTGTCAAAACTCTTACTTCTTTTAAAACATCAACACTTCTTAAGGATAATCCTGATATTGAAAAATGTTTATTTGTAGTTGACCGAAAAGACTTAGACAGTCAGACACGTAAAGAGTTTAATAAGTTTCAGGAAAACTGTGTAGAAGAAAATGCCAATACTGAAACTTTAATCAACCGTATGTTATCAGATAATAATGCCAATAAAGTTATTGTAACGACAATACAAAAGCTTGGTATTGCTTTAGATGAAAGTAGTAAGAGAAATAAAGAGAATATAGAAAAAGGTAAGTTAACTTTTAAAGAAGGATTAAAACCTTTACAAAATAAACGTATTGTATTTATATTTGATGAATGTCACCGTTCACAATTTGGCGATAATCATGACAGGATTAAAGAATTTTTTCCTAATACCCAGATGTTCGGTTTTACAGGGACACCGATTTTTGATGATAATGCCACTTATAAAAAAATAGAGGGTGATGTAGAATCATTTAGAACTACCAAAGAAACTTTTGAAAAAGAACTACATTCATACACTATAACAAATGCTATTAATGATAAAAATGTACTTGGTTTTCATATTGATTATTTTAAACCTGAAAACGGAAGAAGTACTAATACAGGTGATACAGCCTCAAAAAAAGCAATTGTTGATGCAATTTTAGATAAGCATAATTCTGCTACAAATTCAAGTCGTTTTAATGCTATTTTTGCTACAGCTTCGATTAATGATGCTATTGAATACTATAATCTATTTAAAACCAGACAAAGGCAAAAACAGGCAGAAGATGAAAACTTCAAACCTTTAAATATCGCCTCTGTATTTTCGCCACCTGCTCAGGGAAGCATTGATAAAAACAATTCAGATATTAGGCAATTACAAGAGGATTTACCACAGGAAAAGGCTGATAATCAGATTAATCCAGAAGAAAAGAAAGCGGCTTTAATTACTATTATCAGTGATTATAATTTGCAATATGGAACAAACGAAAGTATTAATGACTTTGACCATTATTATAAAGATGTTCAGCAAAGGATTAAAGATCAAGAGTATCCAAATAAAGATAATCCTCATGAAAAGAAAATAGATATTGTTCTTGTGGTTGATATGCTACTTACAGGTTTTGATTCTAAGTATCTTAATACTTTGTATGTAGATAAAAATCTTAAATATCATGGTTTGATACAGGCTTTTTCACGTACTAACAGGGTTTTAAATGATACAAAACCTTGGGGAAATATTCTTGACTTTAGAAGTCAGGAACATGAAGTTAATGAAGCAATTAAACTTTTTTCAGGTGAGAATGAAGAAAAAGCTAAAAAGATTTGGCTAGTTGATAAATCTCCTAAAGTTATTGAAAATTTACAGATTGCAGTTAATAATTTGGATAATTTTATGAAAACTCAAGGGTTAGAAAATAAGCCTTATGAAGTACCTAATATTAGGGGTAGCAGGGATAAAGGTCAATTTATTAATTATTTTAAGGAAATACAAAAGCTTAAAACTCAACTCGATCAGTACACAGATTTAAGTGAAGAAAGTAAAAGTAAGGTTGAGGAAATGATACCTGAAGATACTATGAGAGCTTTTAAAAGTATGTATCTGGATATTGCACAGGAATTAAAAGTGTTACAAGACCATGGTAATGAAGAAAGTGAAGAGATTCAGCAACTTGATTTTGAATTTGTACTATTTTCTACAGCTAATATTGATTATGATTATATAATGGGTCTAATTTCCAGTTATACACAGAAATCCAACAAGCAGAAAGTCACACGTGATCAATTAATTGAGCTTATTAAATCCAGTTCAAATTTTCTTGATGAGCGTGATGAGATT
>JACMQJ010000287.1 GCA_014377055.1 Candidatus Sericytochromatia bacterium | reverse complement strand
TTATTAACCACATCAGTTGATTATCAGAGAGAAGACTTATATAAGCCAAAAATAATTAATGGTATAAAGCAAGAGATAAAACAAGAGCAACTATCAACCAATTTTTTGCAAAAGTTCGGTAATACCTCATTAGATTTTTTGGTTGTAATTGGTGGTAGCTGGTATACTCATACAAGGATCGAAGCAGGATTAACTCTCATACCACCAGAACAAGTAGCCGAAGGTGCTTTACCTTTTCAAACAAATAGACCATCTTTTCCTTTTAATACTTCATTATCTATAAAAAAGGATTTGCACGATTTTATCGTATCTTTTGATGTGCAAAATCAATATGTACCAAATACTAACAAAAATAATTTTTCTTTTGCTGTTAATCTTGAATTAACTGCATTTCCATTTAGTACAAAAGATTTAACAAATAAAGCACAAAGTGGACTTGGATCAGTGACCAACAGTGTTAATAATGCTGGTAATTTGATCAGGTAAGATCCGTAATAAAATGAATAGACTTATGGATTATAATCCTGTCCTCCCTTTGCAAAGGGAGTTAGAGGGATTTAATCAGCTATGATGAAATTATTTTATTGCATTAAAAAGAAATCCATCCTAACCTTCTAATCCATCCTAGCCTTCCTTTGCAAAGGAAGGAATAAGAGAAAAGGAAGGGACAAGAGAAGTTGAAAAATAATAAATGTAGTATTACATTGCAACAAAACAAATAATAAAAAAGCCCTGATATTTCAGAGCTTTTTTTGTCCTAATGCTTAATCTGGTTTAAAGAGCAGGTAAAGTTGGTGTTGGTGTCGGAATTGGTGTTGGAGTTGCTGAAGGTGAATTTGAAGCAACTGTACCACTTAGATTGGTATTAGCTCCACCGCCTCCGCCGCCGCCACTTGAAAAACCACCACCACCGCCACTGCTAGTTCCGCCACCAGTACCGACAACAGTTGTTGCTGTAGCTGTTGGAGTCGCTGTAGGTGAATCTGTTACAGTTGGTGAAGCTGTAGCAACTGAGCTATTGCTAGGATTTGGGCTTGATGAACCTGTGCCAGTACTACCAGTTCCTCCAGTATTATTGTTACCTGTTGTTCCATTGTTACCACTAGCATTATCTGTAGGTGTTGGAGTAGGAGCATTAGGTATCGCTGTTACACTACTTGTTGGGCTAGAGCTATTAGCTACAGATGCAACAATATTATTAGTAAGGAGCGGTGGTGGCGGGAATGCAAGAGGAACACATCCGACAAAAATAAAAGTGGAAAATAATAAAACTCCTAATGTAGATATTTTGTTACGTGAATGGTTTGTCATTCTGGTTTTTACTCCTTGATTAAATTACTATGATTATTTTTTAATTAATGATTTTTAAATTCTAACCTTTAGAAACCATAATGACTACATATTGCTTAACTAATTTTAATACTTTTTTTAATTATTTTAATTTAATAGTAAAAATATCTCTTACATTCCAAGAAAAGCTCTTTGTACAAACCAAACTGAAGCAATAGCAACAATAGCAAATGATCCACCTGTTCTTATTTTAGTATATGCCCCTTCTTTTGCTTTACGTATTTGTGTTAATAAAGTCCAGGCAATAGAAACTATGACTAATTGACCAATTTCTATCCCAACATTAAAGCTTACTAGTGTACTGATAATATTGTTTCTTGGTATGTCCATTTCATGTAACAGACTAGCAAAACCAAGACCATGAACCAAACCAAATAAAAATACCAAACTCCAATGTGCTTCTTCTCGTTTTTTCCAAATATTTTCAACTGCCACGTAGATAATTGAGGCAGCAATACAACTTTCAACAAGTCTTGATGGAATACTAACAATATTTAAAACAGAAAGCGATAATGTTATAGAATGAGCTACAGTAAAAGCACTAACTATTTTTAGGAGGTATCTAAAGCCACCACCTGCCAATAATAATGCTACCAAAAATAATATATGATCATATCCTGTGGCTATATGCTCTATACCAAGGTAAATAAACTGTTTGATATTTTCAAAAGTAGAAAGTTGTTTTAAATACATTTCTGTATTTGATTGGTTAAATGTAAGAGTTAAATTTTGACCATCTATATTGGCACTGACCAGACATTGGGCATTAATTGCGTCTTTTGGAAAAAGACTATAATGAAGCTTAAAATTTTTCACTGGATTTTCCCATGTCCAATTTAAGTTGAGAGATGATTGACTACTAGATCCTGCTATAGTTACATTTGAATCTTGTGCCGGTGAAACAGTTAATTTGCCCATCTCACCGTCACCTTTAATAAAAACCTGATCTTTGAGAGTATCCAAAATCTCTTTGTTTGATTTTTTGATTTCATCGTCAGATATTTTCCCATCTTTATTAAGATCAATTTTTTCCAAAAATTTAGTTGGTATCGTTAAAACTGCTTTGGCAACTTGATTATCAAGATTTAACTCTAATGCTGACATATCAGCCCAATGAGCTTGAGCAGGAAAAGAGATAAATATCAATAATATTAATGATGATAAGAGGTATTTTAATTTCATTTATTTGCCTTAGCCAAAAATATTTTGATATATTCAACACTATCAGGATTAAAAATAGGATTGATAGTTAATGCTTTATTATAATAATTTTTTGCTTCAGGGATATTATTAGCATTTTCAAAAACTCTTCCTTGCAAATAAAAGAGTGTCGAATCTTTAACTCCTGAAATTGAAGCTTGTTCAAGATTATTTTTTGCAGATACCCAATCATTATTTTTTATTTCCGTTTCAGAAACTATTAATACAGTGTCTAAATCTTTTCTGAGTTTTATTTCACTCTCTGATTTATTTAGAGCCTCTTTAATTGATTCTGGAGTATTACGATTCAGTAAAAGTCGAATATAATCACGCCTATGACCAAATCCGCCAGTACTTGTTTCTTGTTTAAGTAGAGTTTCAGCCTGATCTAATAGCTTGTTATAATTTTCAGTATGATTGAGTTTTTTTTCAGCCTCTGCCAATCTCAAAATTATGTCAGAGCGAGGTATCTTTTTATTAACATCAGTTAAAGTGTTAACAACATCTGACCATTTTTG
>JACMQJ010000286.1 GCA_014377055.1 Candidatus Sericytochromatia bacterium | reverse complement strand
TATAAAAAAAGGAAGTCTGAAATAAAAGCCTATGCTATAATTTGATATAAATGTTAGGTATATTTCACTTAAAAAAGTAATTAAGTTGTGGAGGAAAATAGTAGTTAAATTATGAAAATAAAAAAAGAGCCGATACGTGAAGATAGATATTTAAATCTTAAACTAGATACTTATCCAATGGAATTTGGCGTTTTAGATAGTATATTTTATGATTTTGCCAATTTTAGCTACTGTGTAATTATTAATGATGGTGAACAAGAAATATTACTAGAATATGCGGGTAGTAAACAAGATGCACTAAAAAAGCATAAAGAACACTATGAAAGATTAATTTTAAGACCAAGTCAATGGTTCGATATTAAGTCAAGAAAATTTAAATATCTTAAATATAAAGATATTGATATCGAAGAAAAACTTAGTGATGTTAAAACCATCGAAATTAAAGATTTGTACGAGTCATTTATTCATGACGCTCAACAATTAATAGTTAAAGGATCTAATAATGGTCTTACTTTTTATACCAAGCGTGAAGCAACAAAATACTCAAGACAAATTGCTTTTTGTATATTCTCAGGTTTAAGAGTAAAAATAGGTCAATTAAGAAATACTTCTTATGCTGAACTGAAACAAACAGATGTAAGGTTGGTTGATACATTTGTCAGTCAAACTGATAAATCTTTAGCTAATAGATTTCTTACTGCTATGTATAACCCAAAATCTGAAGAACATGAAGAATGGGAAATGTTTGTTGATTTGGTTGAAGCAAAAATATCAGAATATTTTAAAGAAGGAAATAGAACCACAGGAGAAGCTCCTAATTACTTAATACTTGAAGAAATTTTGAAAGAAATAGAGTCAAGAGTTGCCCTCACTAGAAAACCTAAAGTTATAGGTCATGAGGCAGCTGCTGGTGGAGATAAAGCTGATTTTACCAGAAAATTTTCTACAAATGTTGAAGGTAAGTTTTATGTTGATGATAAATGTATTGTTTGTGATGCCTGTGCAGCAACAGCTCCGAAGTTTTTTAAATTGAATGAACAACATGCTTTTGTTACTACTCAACCACAAACACAGGAAGATATTGATCTATGTAACAAAGCTCTTGAAGGATGTCCAGTCGCTGCTATCGGTAATGATGGCGATTCAGCCGTAACTGCTGTTACCCAAGAAGTAAAACCTGTTGAAGCTGTTGTTAAAGCTACTATCACTCCTAAAGTAGAAGTTGCTGTCACTAAGCCAGAGATTGAAGTACCAACTGTTGAAGAGCAAGCAAAAGAATTAGAGTCAATGAAAGGACTTTTAGACTCTGTTTCACCAGAAAAGCTTGCCGAGATAAGAGCTATTCTTCAAGGCTCTGCTGTAGAAAATAAGCCTGTAGAGCAAAATATTGAGACTGTTGCATCTGTTGCAGAACCAATAGTCGAAGCACCACCTGCTGATATAGGAGGAGCAAAAGCTCTACCAAAAGAAAGTCCTGATGGCTCTGCTGTGTTTCCAGAAAATGTTGCAGGAATGTTTTATGTTGATGATAAATGTATTGAGTGCGATGCTTGTGTAGGAGCTGCACCAGAATCATTTGTTATTGAAAATGGTCATGCTTATGTTTTTGCTCAACCAAAAAATGATCAAGAAATAGCTGATTGTAAAGAAGCTATTGCTGGTTGCCCAGTTGATGCTATTCATATTAACGCATAAGAATATATACTAAACAAGGGTTTTAAAACCCTTGTTCAAAAAATAAACTCTATTTTTTAGATGATATAAATATTTGCTATAATTCAAACAAATATTTATATCATAAATCTTGTTGGAAACTTCATTGTATGAAAAAATTACTTACAGCAATTATTTTATTTACACTAATAATAAATAATGGAAACAGCTATGCTTTAAATATTGAGTATAAAGCAAAAACAGAATCACTTGTTAAAATTTCTCAGTTAATAGAGTTAGGTGATAAAGATGACTCAATTAATAATAAAAATCCTATTTTAGCTGCGGGGTTATCATTTGTAATTCCAGGAGCAGGACAAATATATAATGGTGAAATTATTAAAGGAATTTCCATATTTATTGGTGTAATAGGTCTTGGATTATTAGATTATTTTATTATTGAACCTATAGCAAAGCAAAATGACATCTCAAAAAAATCAGATAGTTTGTTTGATTTAGGTGCATTAGCCACAAGAATAAGCTTACCTACATTGTGGGTTTATGGATGGGGAAGTGCTTATCAATCGTCTGATCCAGTTTATCAAAAAAAGGTTAGGGATGAAGAAAAGTTGAAAAAAGAAAATGAAGCTAATAAAACCTCAAATAATTTATCTCAAATAAATCTTATCTCATATAGATTTTAATTATATTTTAAAGGTTTTATAAACAAGAACATTTTAATCACAGATGAAGAGAATAATTTTTTAATATTTACTCTTATTCGTTTCTTTATTTGCGCCATTCGTAGCTAAATCTTTATTTGTACTATATCTATTTTATTGAACCAGCTCTATTAAGAGGCCAATATTTTAAAACAGCTTGTCCAACTATGTTTTTTATTGGTAAAGTACCCCATACATGACTATCAGCACTATTATTTCTATTGTCACCCATTACAAATAATTCTTTTTCAGGTATTTTTAATGCAGGCATATTATAATATGGCTTCTCTTTAATATATGATTCCTGCAATACTTTATTATTTATATAGACGTTACCATCTTTTACTTCAATTGTTTCACCAGGTAAACCAATAACCCTTTTTATGTAAGCAACATGATTAGGTAAGCTTAATATTTTTGTTACATTGGAATACAAATCATCTCGACCTTTTTCTAAAAAAGGTGGATAAAAAACAACAACCTCTCCTCTTTTTGGAGATTCAACATAATTTGATAACTTTTCAACAATCAATCTATCATCTATTTTTAGAGTTGGTAACATAGATTCAGACGGTATAAGTCTTGTTTCTGCAACCGCAGATCTTGTAAACATAGCTATTAATAATGCAACCATAATAGTTTTTATAGTTTCGTTAGTTGTATCTTGTAAATTATTCATTTTATTTTGGTGTCCTTGTAGCAATATTATAACAAAATTTTTAATTTAAAAGAAATTTTAAAATTGGTAGTTGAATAATATGCAAATATCTTCTAAACTTGATTAGTATTATATTAATAAGAAATATTTAACTTGAGAATAGCATTCCTTTCAATTGAAACAGAAGAATATCAAAAAAAAGCTGAATTTATTAATTCGACAAATATAGCTTATCTGATGTCTTATCTCGAAATAAATTTTAAAGATACTCTAATATTTCCGCTAAATGAAAATAGCCTTTTACCTTTAGCAAAACCTGATATAGTTTGTATCTATGCTCCTTATAGTAGTACATTTAATCAAGTAATTGAAACAGTTACCTATATTAAAGAAACTGTTAATGTTCCTGTTATTATTCTTGGCGATCATATTACTTATTTGCCAAAAACTTTACCTATTAATGCAGACGTCGGAATTATAGGAGAAGGAGAAGAAACATTAAGAGAAGTTATTCAATTAGTCAAGGATAATAATTTTAATGAAAAATCATTATCTGAAGTAGCAGGTATTGTTTTTCACTCACGTGGACAAAAAATTATTACAAATAATGCACAAATAATTGATAAGCTTGATTCTTTGCCCTTAACAAGAAGATTTTTTTATAAAATGCCTGGTAATTGGCTTCCAAGCTTGATTACTGGTAGAGGAAATCCCAAAAAAAATATTTACTCACATAATAATATTCCTATTAGACTAAATTCAGCAGAAAGAATTATTAATGATTTAGTTGATATTATGACTTTTCATCCTGAAAAAAATATCATACCTGTCAGAGATCATTTATTTCTTCATGATATTAATAGATTTAAAAATTTTATTGAAATTGTAGAAAAGACAAACTTAACTAAACATCTTAGATTAGAAATAAATGCACAAGTTGAACAGTTAAATGATGAAGTTCTATATTTACTTAGACATGTTTTGGATACTCCACAGTTAAATATATATTTGTCATCACCTTCTGAAAAAATACAAAAAGAGCTTAAAGAAAACCCATTTTCAATTAATTCGTACAAAAAAGTTATTGATAGTTGTTATAAATATAATATAAAAACAAAATTGTTTTTTTTAACTGGATTTATTGCAGAAACTAAAGAAGAAGCTTCAAAAAATTATTGGACTGTTCGTAGTCAATATTTAAATAAGTTTAAAGATTTTAAATCCGAGCTTGAGGTTTTAATACCTAAACCTGGTACAGAAATGTGGCAAAAAGCGGCACAAAAAAAATTGGTAAATACTGATAATTTTAATTGGGACAATTTAAATCCTACTAACTTAACTAATAAATCTGTTTTATTGAGTAATGTCAATTCAAATGAAACAAATTTAATGATTCAATCATACAAAGATCTAAATAAAGTTGTAATCAAACAAAGTCATTTGGATAGCCAAAGAAGAAAACATATTGAGTCTATGACAGAAAAAATTAGTAAGATAGCTGAAGATTTAATATCTGATATTGGTAAAATATACGATGAAATGTTTTATAATATGGCTACAAAAAATTATCCTGACGCTCCAAACATTACAGATTACCTACGT
>JACMQJ010000285.1 GCA_014377055.1 Candidatus Sericytochromatia bacterium | reverse complement strand
TTTGGCTAATTGTTTTTCATTATATTTACTAACATCAAGATTATCCAGTAATAATTTGCCTGATGACGGTTTGTCAAGACATCCAAGTAAAGTCATAAGTGTTGATTTACCTGAGCCTGATGGCCCCATTATGGCGACAAACTCACCACTTTCTATTTTTAGGGATATAGGTTTAAGTGCATTAACTTCTTGGTTGCCAACTTTATAAACTTTGGCTAAATCAACTGTTTCTATCAAATGTCTAAATTAATCAAAAATATAATGTATAAGTAGTCATTATATTTATATTTTTGATATGGTGCAATGTAAGTATTATTAACTTAATTTTTCAAAAATAAGTTACTTAATAACAAAGATCATATTAAAGGTTGCTCCTTTATTTAAACCATCACTAGTTACCGTTAACTTTCCTTCCATCTCAGTCATTGCATTTGCACATGTATGTAAACCAAATCCATGACCTAATTTTTTGGTTGTAAATCCATGATTAAAAATCTTATTGAGATTTTCTTCCGCAATACCATCACCATTATCAGATATTTTTATTGATATATAGTGATTTTTATTTTCACTGACTTCTATTGTAAGAATTTTTTCTATTTTGTTATTTTCCATTGCTTCTTTAGCATTTTTTATTAAATTAATTAAAATATTAATCATTTTAGACTTTTGTACATTTATATCAGATATACTTGTATATTTTTTTTTAATATTTATGCCATGACGAATTAATGATCCTAATTGCATTGATAGAGCATCTTCTATAATATTAATTGGGTTTACTATTTCGGATAAAAAATCATTCTTTGCATAATGTTGTTGTGTCGAAATTACATCTTTTATTAATGAGAGTTTTTCAGATAAACTATGCGATTCTGTGATAAGGTTATGGTGTTCATTTTTTAGCATATCACCAACACTAAGATAATACTGAGGTAGCTTTTTACCCTTTTGATCATTTTGAATAAATTCGGTAATAGAAGTTATATTTTCATTTAACATATTATTTGCTTTAATCAATCCATCAAGCTTAGAATTTTCTAAAGTTTCAATTATTACTTGATTAGATATATTTACACTATTTAAAATATTACCTATGTTGTGTAAAACTCCTGTTGCCATTTCTGCCATGCCAGAACTGTGAGCTGATTCTATAAGTTTTTTTTGTGTTTGCTTTAGCTGTCTTGTCCTTCTTTCAACTTTTTCTTCAAGGTTGTTTTTATTTTGTTCCAATTCAATATTTAACATTCTCATTTCATCATATAATTTGGCATTTTCAAGAGATACAGCTGATTGAGACGCCAATAGTCTTAAAATCTCAATTCTATCTAAAGTAAAAGCATTATTAATTAAATTGTTTTCAAGGTACAAAATACCAATTAGATTTGATTGTTTCATTATTGGCATACATATTATTGATTTTGGCTTATTTTTTAGAATATATGGATCGGAAATAAAAATACCTTCATTAGTTGCATCATTAACTACTACATCCTTTTTTGTCCTTTCTACATAATTAACTATGGCATGAGATATTAAATCTGTTTGATCAAACTTAATGGGATGATTTAATTTTGGTTTATTAATATCTATTGACTCTTCTGCTTCAATAAAAAGTTCATTTTTATTTTTTAGGATCAGATAACCTCTCTCAGCTCCAGCACTTTCAATAACTATCTTCATTAATTTGGTCATTAATTTATCGAGAAAAATTTCACCAGATAATATCTGTGATGCTTTTATTACAGTTGTCATATCAAGTTGAATATCACGTTCACTTTGCTGTGATAGAGTTAAATCACGCTTATTTTCATTCTCTTTAATAAATATGTGGGGATATGTACTTTCAAGATCATTTGACTTTGATTTAGCGCCCCATTTAATATAACAGTTATAAGCTTCAATAATATATTCTTTAGCTATGATAGGCTTGTTTATTGAAAAATAAAATTTTGCCGTTAACTCATTGGCTATTGCCTGATTTTGCACAAATCCATTTTTATGAGCTAATTCAATTGACTCATTGTATAATTCAGAAGCTAGAATCTGGTTGTTGTTTAAATTAGCTATCTCAGCTTCAATTAATAGGTATTTATGTAAAAAATTTTCAGGACAATTATTAGACCAGATACGCATTTTCTTTTGCATTTTTTTTATTTTATTGATATATTTTTTTTGATTATATTTTTTCTTTTTAAGAGCTAATCCAGATAAAGTTAGACAAGAGTAAAAATAATATTCTGGAACAAGATTATTGGCATAGCATCCATGGATATAAGGCTTAATATTTTCTAAATAATAGACAGCATCACTATAATCTCCAAATAAATAAAATAATTGTAATTTTATTAGATAGGTTCGACATAAAGTAGAAATATTTTCCACTTTTTTACTTGAATAAATAAATTTTTCTTCATTAAAATTTTCATCACTCAAGCTAGTTGAGCTATATGTTAGTCCTTTGAGACATTGAATTAATTGAATCCTCAAGAGAAAAGCATCTATAATATTTGAATCTTTGGTTCGTAAAATAAAGTCAAAATATTTTTTTGCTGTTTTATATATGATGTCAAGATTGTAACCTTTAACAAACATTTTTATAAGTATATGTAAAACAGAAAAACCATAATATGTTAAGTCACCTGATTCAACTCCATATTTTAGATTGTCTGTTAATAAATCAATATCTTTATTACCTGACTTAGTCCATTCATAAATCAAATTAGCATAAATAAAGTTTATTTTACATTTTAGATTTTGATTAGTAATTTTATTGTTTAAGTCGAGAGCAAATTGACCAAACTGACAACCTTTTTGATACTCATTAAGACTAAATCCAATAAAAACTCCATAAGTAATATAAGCATAGCAAGAAACATCTGAATTACCATATTTTAGTGATATATTAACCATTTTTAAAACCAATAATATCATTAATTCGGTATCACTCATATATGCAGCAGTTAAAATACCTATCATCAATTTCATCGCTAATATTTTTGTTTGATCCTCCATAATAGGTAGGTCGATTAAATTATTGATACCTATTTTTTTTGTACTAAACTTTGCTTTTAAAATTTCGGTAGCTATCAAAAACCTAATTTTTGATTTATTGGTAGGTATACTAAAACCAATTAAATCTAATCCTTTTAAACCTGTTTCAATCGCTTGCTTCATCCTATTCATAGTTATATATAAATTAACTTTTATCTCATATATTTTAGCTTTATCATTGTCAGTTTTTGCTTTTTGTAATACCAAATCAAATAATTTTTCAGCTTCAACAAAATCTGTTAACAAATAGCCTGTTTCAGCAAGATCCATGTACAAGGACAAAGTCATCTCATAATGTTCTTGCCAATAGCTTTGATCAATCATTTTTAGAGAAATATTAAAATACTCAGAAGCTTGAATATAAGCATTTGATAGTTTTGCTTTTTCGCCTGCTTTGATATTTAAACTTGCAAGAGTGTATTTTTGTTCATGATCTAATTCAAAATCTATACCAAAGTTTAGTTGATTAACAATCTCAAAAATATCGTTATCTATATTTTTATTTGAATCATTTTTAAGATTTTCTAATAAAATATTACCAATTTTGTAATGAAGATTCTTTTTCTCGTCAGCTGGTATCATTGAATATATTGCTTCATAAACTTTATCATGAAGAAAATTTTGATGGTGATGAGAAAGAACAATGATACCGTTCTTTAGAGCATCTATTAGATCTAAATATGTTTCTCTTTTAGATTTTTGATATACCAAAGCAAGTGTAGAGAATAAAAATTTGTTACCAAGACATGAGGCTAGTTTTAATAATTCTTGAGTCTTTTTAGATAGATAAGCGATTTTTTCAAGGATTAACTCAACAACATTATCTGTTATTTGCATTTTATTTATTTCATTGATGTCCCAATCCCATCCTATTTTTTGTTTAAATTGAACTAATTTTTTTTGATACAATGATTTTAAAAACTCGTTAAGGAAGAATGGATTTCCTTGTGTTTTCTGATAAACTATTTTTGCTAACAAATCCACTTTTTCATTTTTTTGTGCAAATATATCTTCAAGTAAGTTATTTATATCAAAAATAGACAAAGAGTTTAAGTTTATGATATTGATAGTTAGATTAGATCTCTTCAATTGATCAAAAGCATTACTAATATATTTTTCTATATCTGACTGATTAATGCGATAGGTTGCTATAACAAGTAAATAATTAGTGTTATTCTCTAAAAGAATATTTTTTATAATTTCGATACTTGCTGGATCAGCCCAATGAACATCATCTAGCCTTATTATCAGAGGTCGATCTTTTGTAGCAAAAATACCAATGAATTTTTGAAAAATAATATTAAATCTATTATTTGAATCTTTGTTATTAATTTCTGGTATGATAGATTTTTTACCTACTATTAACTCCAACTCAGGAATAATATCAACAATTAGTTGTATATTAGTTCCTAATTCATTAACTATTTTTTCATTTAATTTATCAATATTTTCTTTATTTTCTATCAAAAGTCCTCTTATTAAATTTTTTAAGGCTTCTATTATTGAGTAATATGGTGTATTTGTTTTTAACTTATCAAATTTACCTGATACAAAATAACATTTGTTTTTTAAGATTTGCTCTTGAACATAATCCACTAAGGAGGATTTTCCTATCCCATATGCTCCAGAAATAGTTACTAATTCACAGTTACCTCTACTGATATGCTCAAAGGAGTGCATGATTGAGCTTACTTCTTTTTCTCTTCCATATATTTTTTTGGGAATATTAAATACTTCCAAGTAATCATAATTTCCGAGTTTAAAATTATCTATTTTACCGTAATTAGTTAATCTTTCAAGACAAATTTCCAAATCCGCCTTTAATCCAGTACCATTTTTATATCTTTCATCACGATTTTTCTTTAATAATTTCATTACTATTTTTGAGATTACTTTTGGTATATTGAAATTTATTTTATCTGGAAAATCAGGCTTTTTTGCAATATGTAGATGTATAAGTTTTAGTGGGTCTTCTGAGTTAAAAGGTAATAAGCCTGTAAGAATTTCATAAAAAGTAATACCAAGAGAATAAAAATCAGTTCCAAAATCAACTATTTGCTTCATTCGCCCTGTTTGTTCAGGAGAAATATAATTAATTGTTCCTTTATCCATATTTTCTACAAAAGAATTATTATTGGTTGAGTTGCTGAATGAAGCACAACCAAAATCAATTATTTTTATTTCTTTGGTTTCATTATTAAATAATATATTATGAGGCTTTATATCTTCATGAATAATTTTATGATTGTGAATTTCTGTGATGGCAGAAGTAATTTTTATTGCTATTTCTAAAAATGTTTTTAAGTCAAAGTTTGTTTGTTTTATATATGAGCTTAAGGCTACGCCATTAAAATCTTCAAGTACCAAAAAAACATTGCCATAAGAGTTTTTGATTCCATAAGTTCGTATAATAAATTCGGAGTTGAAATTATTAATTATCTGATATTCTAAATTTAGCTTTGAAATTTCTTCATGATTTGTAACTTCAGTTTTAAGAACTTTGAGAATATACCTTTTATTTTCTTGATCGACACCACGATAGACTATAGAAGTTTTACCCTCATTTAATTTTTCTAAAATCTTATAACCGTTTAAAGTAATCATAAAAATTTAATTTACTCTGTGTAAAAGAATTTAAGCTATCATCATTATAATATTTTATAAACCCGTTTACAGAAAACCTGACGAGCCTTTCCTCAGAACGAATACTTCGACACAGCTCAGTAACCATGTGGACAAATTATTGGTAATGACAAATCCTGATAGTAAGAGTATAATTTAAATTATTACTTATCGCAATATTTTTAATAAAATGATAGCCACAATAGAAAAGCTTGAAATAGAAACTATAGTTAATGTAAATAAGACTTTTCATTATAAATTAAAACCTACTAAATCTCAAGAAATTGTATTTGGTCAATGGCTTGGCACTTGTCGATATTTGTACAATATTGCTCTTGAA
>JACMQJ010000284.1 GCA_014377055.1 Candidatus Sericytochromatia bacterium | reverse complement strand
TAAATCTGCTTTATAACTTTTTCAGTAGCCAAACCAATACCGATACTTAGCCATAAGACAAAATGATAAATCCCATGATTAGTAAAATCAAAAACTAAACATCCTATTATAATAAAAAATACACTAATTGAAGTAGTTTTCAAAAAATTATCTTTAGTTAATTTACTCATCCTATAAAATTTATGCAGTAAATAAAACATTAAGAAATAGAATCCTAAAAATCCTATAATACCTGTCTCAGCCAGTAGTTGTAGTGGTACATTATGAGTAACTGTGGCAACCCCCAAACCATTACCAATTAGTGGTTTGTTTAAAAAGAGATTATATGATATTTCCCATGTTTCAAGCCTACTACCAGCCGAGCTATCAGATAAATCACTTAGTTCACTAATCCTGTCAAGAATTGGAACTACAGATAAAATATTTGTTTCAAGATTTATATAATAAACAGATAATACAAATATACTAACAATTCCAATTATTAATGCTTTTGTTTTTATTTTTGGCTTAGAAATAAAGAATATACAAATAAGATAAAAAATATAAGCAATCCATGAGGCACGAGTAAAATTAATTATTAAAGCTAAAATACTAATGAATAAGGTTGATTTAAGTAAAAATTTATTTTTTAAATTTAATTCTTTTTTCATAAATATTAAATATGTACTTATAAAAATTAGAATGCTTTGTATTATTTCTCCAAATTCATTGGCAAATGTTCCAGGTGATATTCTTAAAAATGGGCCATAAAAATCAACAAAAAGAGAATGATTACCCAAATAATCATTGGGGTCGTAAAAGCCTGAATAGTAACCTATTTGTTGTAATATGCCAAAAATAAGCACTAGTATATAAGAAAAAAATGAATATTTAATAGCATTATATATTTTAGATCTATTTGTTAGATTCAAACTAATAACAAAACAAATAAGCTGTAAAAATAGATAATTAAATAAGATTTTTAAACTATCTACTGTTTCATAATCTTCAGAAAAAAATAATGGTGTACATAGGGAAGGTAAAATTAGTAAAATGTAGAGAATAAAAGGAAAATACTCTCGCCATGAAAATTTATTAAAATTATCATTACCATTTAAATAACTAATCAACATACTTAAAATGGTTATTAAAACAAAAAACTGTGAGGTTTTAAACGTAAATCCTATATCTAATGAAAATAATGTACCTGCAAAGATAAATAAGAAGACTAAATTTAAAGCAAAATCTTTTTTTAACACCAACACTAGCAATGTTATTATTCCATAAAATCCAAGTACATAAATCAATGAGTCAGGAATAAATAGTGGTAAAAGTGATATTAAGGATAAAGTAAATGTACTAAGATAAACAAGTGGTTTGAACAAGGGGTTTAAGCCACTTTTTTTTAGTACATTTACTTTATCCATATTATGTAAAATTAAATTTGTTCAAAAATCCATTTTAGAACAGCAGGTTCATTTAACTGATCTCCATGTTGGAATTTAGATTCAAATATAGTGTAATCAATTCCTTTTGGAGGATAAGCATCTTTAGCTGATACTAAACCATCTCCACCTTCTTTTGCCGCAGATTTAAAGTCCCATCCTAATTTACTTTGAGGTCCATTTTTTACAACTTGTACAAGAGTAGTAAGTGATGTTCCACGAATAACATATACTTTTGGTTGTTTAGCTATTCTTTCGCCATTTTTAACTAATTTACCGTTAAACAATTTTTGTCTAAATATTTTTGCCACTTTTAATGCTTTAGTAAAATGGTTTCTAAATTGATCATTATAGGCAAAATCATAAGCAAATGGTCCTATTTTTAGATCTTCCCAATCTTTTGGATTAAAAAAATCTACTTTAATTGGATTTTTACCATCAGATAATTCTGCTTTTGCTTCTAGTGGGAATAAGCTATAAGTTGAAGGCATTGAAGCAACAACTTCAGGACTCAATATTTTGCTATTAGTTCCAGTAGATACACCTTGATGTAGGTCATCTAAAAATCCAACCCCACCTGCAAATGGAGTTCCTACAAAAAAGACTGTATCAAACAATTCTGGATCTGCTTGCATAGCAGCCATAGTTAACAAGCCTCCCATACTATGGGCAATTACTTTAACAGGTTTGTGATGCTTGGCAACAATTTTTCTTAAAAACTTTAGATAATCATCAAGACTATCCAAGTTACTTCTTCTCCAATCATAACCAAAAGGATAAAAATTCTTATATTTTTTTGCACCTTCTGTCAAAATGCCATTATATATTTTTATATCAATAATATTAGGTATTAGAGTAAGTCTATCAACAGGTGAAACAGCAATTAGATTATCTTTAGCTTGTTGAGGAATATCTGCATCTGACCACTGTAATGGAAGTTTTAAATTGGGTGTGCTAACTCCTAAAGCTTGAGGTACAGTAATCCATGCTGTATCACCAGTTCTTTTATCTGCAAGTACTCCTCCCTTTATACCATGAATAAAAACTAGTGTTTCATCTGTATTTTGTATTGTATTTTGACTGCTCTGCATAATACTTCCACAACTAGAAACAAAAGCTAAACCAATAAATATAATTAGTACTTTTTTCGTAATATTTTTCATTAATAACCCTTTTTTAATAATATTAGCTATAAAATATTTCTTGTATCTCTTTTGCTGACTGTATCCAAGTAAATTTTTTAGCCCTTTCTAAACCCTTAACTGATAAACTCTTATATAAAGTATCATTATTTAATACTTCAAGCAATTTATCAACTACTATACTATGATTATCTGGATTAACATTGATACAAGCATCTCCTGCGACTTCAATCATTGAAGCTCTATCAGAAACAATCACAGGTAAACCGTAACTCATCGCTTCTAAAACTGTTAAACCAAAACCTTCGTATAATGATATGTGAATAAGTATTTTAGCTTTTTTATAAAAGTAAGGCAAATTATTAGGTGTAACTGATTCTATCAAAATAATATTTTCTTTTAATTTAAAATTTTCAATCATATTTATTAGTCTAGGAGTAACATTAACATTATATTTACCAATAATAATCAAGTTATATTTTTCTTGAATATCGTTGGGTAATTGATAATAAACCTTAATTAATCCATCAATATTTTTATATTTTTCGTGTCTTCCTATGAATAAGAAGTATTCTTTATTCATATTGTATTGTTTATTAATTTCAGATAATCTATTTTCATCTAAATCAATGACATTAACTCCTTCAACAATAACCTTAATTTTATCTGTACCAATGTTTAAATATTTTATCAAATCATTTTTTGTACTATTTGAAACAGTTATAACTTTATCTAAGTAACTTAATATTTTTTTTAGAACAAATGTATTCGCATAAGATAATTTAAATTTTAGACTAGATTTTTTGAACATCTCAGGAAAAATTAAGGGTATCAAATCATGAACAACCCCTATTTGTTTACACGTTATAAAAGGTGAAAAAAGTGAGTAACATGGCGAAAAAAATAAATCAGGCTTTAATTTTTTAATTATTTTTGGTAATAAATAAATGTTTTTTAATGATGTAACTGAACAATTAAGATAATAAAAATTATCTTTTAAATTTATAGAAATATTATTTTCAATAAAATTAGCGATCTCTTTTGACTCAACTAATAAAATATATTGATCATCATTTTTTAATAATTCTCTGGTTGTATTTAAGGTAAAATTAGCTATTCCATCAATATTTATAGATCTAATCCAACGCATATCAATAATTATTTTCAAAATAGCTAATTAAACAAATTATTAGTCTTTAATCATAAACTTAGGAGCCATAGTCAAAACAGTATCTACCAATGATGGAAATGAATTATTAATTATTAACCCTATATTTTCACCAATACCTATTATATGCTCTCTTTTATTATCAAGAATAGCATTAATAGTTTCTTTGGCAACTCTATCCGAAGACATACCAATATTTGAGCCAAATTTTATATTATCTTTTTCTAAAGCATTATTTACTATTTCAGTTCTAGTTGTGGTTGGACAAATTACAGTTATACCAATATTATATTTTTTGAGTTCAACTCTCAAGCTATCACTAAAACCTTGCATAGCATACTTTGTGGCACTGTATCCAGCCATAATAGGCATTGCTCTTTTTCCTAGAACGCTAGAAATATTAACTATACGACCTTTATTTCTTTTAATCATTGATGGAATGGCGGCATGAGTACAATAAACTGTACCCCAATAATTAACATCCATCATTTTTTTGTGATCATCCAAATTACTATCTTGAAAGTAACTATAACTAGCTATACCAGCATTATTAATCAAAATATCTATATGACCAAAATGCTCAATTGACTTATCAATTAACCTTCTTGCTTCTTCTTCTATCGAAACATCAGTTTGAATAGCAATAGCATCTACATGATACAAAACACCTAATTCTTTGGCTAATTGTTCTATTTTATCCACTGATCTTGCTGCTAATACTATTTTTGCACCTTCTTTTGCAAAAGCAATTGCATAAGATTTACCGATTCCTGTTGAAGCTCCAGTTATAACAACAACCTGACCTCTAAGTGACTCTCTTCTTACCTTTCTAGTTTTACCCTTGTACAAAATATATGAGCCTAGAGCAACAGGTAATAAAGTGGATAATCCTATTAATGTTTTTTTTAAATCTCTTTCAGTCATTTTTTTCCTTCATCAAACATCATATATCTATTTCAATGTTTATTTTGACGCTCACACGGTGCAAGCACACGTGGATTCTTAGACGAAGCATGATATATCTATCTACTTTAACGTCTAGGAGTCCCGCCCGAACTCCAAATATATTATTCACTTTGACCTTCAAGCCATTTCTTTAATATATTTTTACTAGCATTCTCATCTCTATTGTGAAAACT
>JACMQJ010000283.1 GCA_014377055.1 Candidatus Sericytochromatia bacterium | reverse complement strand
TCTATTCTAGTTGTATCATTTTTGGTCAGCTTAAAGTTTTCCTCTGTATAAGAAGAATTATCAGACTCAATTATTTCGTTAGAGCTAACCAAATCACTATTTTCTTTAAGCTCATCTATCGAAGAGTCTTTTTTAGAAAGCTTTTTGGCGTATTCCGATAAATAATTAAGCTGATTCTGAATGCGTTTAATATTTTTCAAAACGTTCTATAACCTTATGTTTTAGATCCTACTCCAACTCCGAGTCTTCTTTCAAATCTATAGCCAACACCTCTGACAGTTTGGATTCTTACAGGGTTATTAGGATCTTTTTCTATTTTTTCACGAAGCCAATGGATATGAACATCAACTGTTCTACCTTCACCAGCAAAGTCATAGCCCCATACTTGTTCGATTAAATATTCTCTTGATAAAACCTTATTGGCATTAAGAGCTAATAATTTTAACAATTCAAATTCTTTAAGAGTTAATGCAAGAGGCTCACCACTCATACTAACTTCATGTCTATTAAGATCAATTACTAAATCACCAATTTCAATTTTATCTGGCTCTTCGGGCTTATTACTTTTATAACGATTAACAAGACGTAAAATAGCCTTAATACGTGCTTGTAATTCTCTAAGGCTAAAAGGTTTGGTTAAATATTCATCAGCACCAATCTCTAAACCAACAACTTTATCTATCTCTTCGCCTTTGGCTGTCAACATAATTATTGGTATTGGCATTTCGGCACGAATTGTTCTACAAACTTCATAACCATCTAGCTGCGGAAGCATAACATCCAGAATAGCTAAATTTGGTCGTTCTTTGCGGGCAAGCTCAATTGCATCAATGCCATTATCGGCTACAATTACTGTATAACCTTCTTTTTCAAGGCTATATTGAACACTTTTAGTTATAGATGGTTCATCATCAACTATCAGAATTTTGATATTTTTCAATGGGCTGCTCCTTTTTTGTAAAAGATTTATCTTTAATTATCATTATAATCTATTAGAACTGAAATGACTACATTGTAGTATTTTTAGGTTAAACAAACTAAATATATCAAACTTATTAAAGTTTTAGTCAGTTTAAGTTTTAATATTGTTCTAAATTTAATATAAGGCAAATAATTAGTTAAAAAAAGATTAATATACTTACCAAAAATCCTTGATATTTATTTATTTTTTACAAAAATATTCTTACCTGTTTTAACAGCTCTATAATTTTTGCTATACATAGTTTCAGCTATAGTTGGAGGTAAAATAAATTTGCCTTCGGTTATAGCATTAAGCTTAACTACAAAATCATAATACTTTTGATTGGATGGTAAATCAAAAAACCACATAATACGATCATCACGAATATCAGTGTATTTTTCCATATTTAACTTATAACTTGTTGTCCATGCTGGAGCTGAATCATTGCTTAATCTTGTATTTTCTATTTCCCATCCAGAAGGTATTAGTTGTACAAGAGCTAACTCACTAAGACTTAGACCAGAAATATTTGTTATTCTAAAATGACCATAAAATGATGTACCTTGTTTTAGATTTGTTATATCAAGTGTCTTACCATCTTCATTAAGCCAATCAACATCTAAGCTAAGATTCTTTTTTTCATCACTAATATTTGGATTAATCGGTACTCCATTCCATTCAAGATTAATAAAAACATTTTTAACATTGGTTTTTTTGTCTAAATGAATACTAATTTGTTTACCTTCAAAGCCATCAGGTATGATTTGATTAAAATTAACTTTGGCTGTATTAAAACCAATTCTTTTACCATCAGGCATAAGTATATAACCAGACATATCAGGATTTTTATTAAAATCTTGGCTGTTAGCTTGTATATATTTTCCAACCGCCATTAATGAATATCCTAATGTTTGAGTTGAATACCATTCATCCGACGATAAAGCTTTTAATATCTCATTATAGAGATCATTAGCTTGATTATTTGATTTAAATAAAGTTAGCATTTCAAGAATAATTGCCTTATCTCTTAATCCTGAACCATAAGTTTCATTTAATTCATTGTAATCTTGAACTTTTGTTCCAGCTTCTGAGCTTATTTGTTTTGCCGTTTGTTCAATCCCTGCAAGCTTATAAGCACCTGCCAATAACCATTTTTCTGTATCATTCATTTTCTTAAGTTCATTTTCTTTAAGTAAATT
>JACMQJ010000282.1 GCA_014377055.1 Candidatus Sericytochromatia bacterium | reverse complement strand
TGATAAGTTTATTAATTCTTATTAGAACTTAAATTATTTATTGAATTTATTTACAACTGACTTAAAAAACTCTGTATATTCTATGACAGCTTGCTTTTCTTCAAATAAAATGTCTGATTTTTCATTTATTTGTTTAACTATTCTATTTCTTAGCTCTTGATCATTTGCTATATTTACAGCTATATTGACATAATCTTCTATATCTTTGGCAATACAATCTTTAATGCCCATTTTCATATACAGGGCATAAGTAAACTTTGATCTTTGTAACTCAGATGGAAGGGTAACCACAGGTATCCCAGCTGCCATAGCTTCATAGCTTGTATTACCTCCTGAAAAATAAATTGTATCAAGTAAAACGTCAGCTATTGAAATTAAGCTTAAATAATTTTCATAGTTTTGTCTTGGCAAAAAAATAATTCTTGAAAATACTTCTGCACAGCTACTTCTAAATCTATTATAAATTAATGAAATAATATTATTATATTTATCTGGATTATCTTCAACCATTACAAATAAACTATTCTTATCTTTTTTAAGAATATTATTAACTATTTGGTCAAATTCGGGATGTATCTTTGCCATAGTTTGTACACAAAGATAAATATTTTTTGTTTTATCAAGTCCAAAAAAATCTTTTGTTTTTATTTCTTTAGGAAATTTTGGTCGATAGTAATATAGTGATAGAGATTCAAATTTTATCAATTTTTCAGTATAATGATCATTACTATGTTCTGTTTCCATAAATTTATTTGAAATAAAATAATTAACTGATGGAATACCTGAAGTTTCAGGCCAACCAATACCAGTACATTGTATTGGAGCTAATTTGAAAAAAGGTAAAAAATAATTTGATGGATCTGTTCCTATTTCCCAATGATACAAAATATCACATTTTGCATGTCTAATCTTCTCTACCATTTCAGTTAATTTTTCTGGTAAATAAATATATTTAATATCTTTATTTGTTATCCCTACTTTTATTTTTTCTATATTTTTAGTTATTCCAGAGCAAATTATTGATATATCAAAATCTTGACTAGAAAGGTTATTAAGTAAACCTCTCATAAAAGTTATAAAAATACCTTCATTGTCTTTTGTTACTACAAAACCTATATGTGGCTTATGATCATTGGATAAATCACTACTTGTCACATTTTTAAAGCTATTTTCAAATACTTTTGCATGTTTTATTTTAATTTCTTTATCTAATCTACCTTGATACAAAAGATTAGGATAAGGTTGTAAATTATTAGAAAACATTTTTTCAGGACCTACATCTAAATTTTGAGTGATGTAATAATCCAAGTTTTTTTCTAGTTGTTCTCTCTGCTTATCTATTTCATTGTTACTATAGCTAACTCGTTCAAGCATCAAATCTCTGTGAAGTTGTATTAATATGTCGTCGGGACTTACTTCCAAAAGTTTTTTGTAAATCTTTTTTGCATCATAAGTGCTACCGTTTAGCTCTGTAAGAATAGCTAAAAAGACATAAGCTTCTTTATAATTTGGATTTGCTTTGATTGCTTCTTTTAGATGATAAATAGCTTCACTATATTTTTCAAATTTCACCAATAATAGAGCCATATTATAAAAACATTCCGCAAAACTTGGCTTGATAGCTATCGTATAATTATAATAAGTTAGAGCATCACTATAATTTCCACTTTCATAAAGTGTATTTGCCAAATTAAAATAAGATTGGTATTCAAATGGGGCTAATTCAATAGCAGATTTATAATAATTGATTGCATCAGGTATATTACCAATCAATTTTAAAATATTGGCTAAATTATATCTAGCTCCTGCAAAATCAGGATTCAGATTAACAGCCATTTGCAAATGTTTAATAGCGTCATTATTATTACCCATACGCTTGAGAACTTCGCCAATATTAGTATGATAAACGCTATTTTTAGGTTGTTTTTGGATAGCCTTATTTATATAGTGATAGGCTTGACTAAGATCGCCTTTTTGATTATAAACAAGACCCAAAAGATGTAAATGATCTGATTCATGTAAAAATTTATTAATTGCTTTTTTACAAAGTATTTCAGCCTGATCAAGATTTCCAGAAGAAAAATACTTTATAATCTCCTCAATTACATTCTTAAAATTATCATCAAGCAAAAGCTTACACCTCTATTAATACATTCTTAAAATCATATACAGGAAAATCATTAATATATAATATACTAAAAATATAATCTAATTAAGAAATTAAGTCAGCATACATTAAGACATAATTTGTCTATAAAAAGCGACAAATTTAAGATATGTTGAAAGTTTGTTAGGTCATGGTTCAAATAAAACTATAGAAATATATACATGTAACCACAAGATATTTAAATAAGATTAAGAGTCAGCTTGATGATATGGCTTTTTTTAAACATTCAGTTATCCAGCTAATTTAGGGTAGTAAC
>JACMQJ010000281.1 GCA_014377055.1 Candidatus Sericytochromatia bacterium | reverse complement strand
TTGAAATTTAAGCTTTCAATTAATCTTTTTCCATACTTTTATTATAATATAATCAAGGTAAAGCTACATTTATCGCATAGTTTATTTTTAATTAAGTTTTGGCAAAGATATTCTTAACCTAAATAATACAAAAATCTAATTTACTTTCTATCTTTAAATTAAAAATTAAAAATTGATTTATAAAAATTTGCTAAAAACTTGGTAGAATAAAACATGTACTTATTTACAGAATTAGTTTTTATTTAAAATTAAAATAACAAAAAAGGTGATTTATGGATATTTTAGTCATTGTAAAACGCATTGATATGTCAGACAATTCTCCAACAAAAAAATTGATGGATATTGCAGACAAAACGGCATTGGATCTTGCTATAGGTCTAAGAGATAAGCATGGACATGGTAATAGCACAGTTTCTGTACTATGTATAGCACCTGCAGTAGCATCAGATGTTATCAGAGAATGTTATTCACTTGGAGCTGATACAGCCTATATGTTAAGTGATCCTGCATTTGAAAGTATTGACCTTAATGGATTAATTTCTTTACTGTCTGGTGGTATTGGTTTTATAGGTAAATGTGATGCCATAATTATGGCATCAACGTCAGATGATACTGTTCTTGTTGATGTAGGCAAAAAACTAGCTGAAATGATTAAATTTAGTCATTACAGTGGTGTTGATTCATTTGAAGGAACTAGTAATAAAATAATATTAAAAGGAAAAAAAGGTGAAAAAGAAATTGTTGAAGCACCTGTTTTAATCAACTTGGTCTGCGATGAAGAGCAATATATACACAATGCAATGCGTATAATGAAAGCTTTTAAAAAAGAAATTAGAATGATTACAGCCAAAGATTTGGAATTAAAGAATAAAGCTGAAAACAATATAGAAAGTGAAAATTTTGTTTTAAATACTAATTCTAAAAAAAATAAATATTAATTTGACTAAAAATTTTCTTGTATGTGAACCTAAGTGATAAAAATAAAGAAGACTCTTCGTACCTTAGAGTGACAGATCGTGTCATTCTGAATGAAACGTAGTGGGATCAAGAATCTGAGGCTCAATGCTAAATAGGTCAAAAGTCTTGAGAAATTATTCTCTCAATTAATTTTTTATAAAACTAAAAATATATTTTAAAATAATTCCACAAGTTAATTTAAATCTGTTAATATATATTTAGTTTTAGAGATTGCTTAGTTAGTCTAGTTAGGTTTTTGTCACATATTCCTTCTAATTAAAATGCTACAATCATTTAAAATATATTTCCATTTTTTGTAATTTGTGGGGTTAACCTTGCGCGCTAGCGGTTATACAGACGTAGGACGAATTAGAGAAGTAAATCAAGATAGTTTTGCAGCAATTGATCTGTTAGGGCTTTATATCGTCGCAGACGGTATGGGTGGTCATGCAGCTGGTGAAAAAGCTAGTTTGAGTGCTGTCACAACTGGTATTGAGATTTTTTCAGCTTATGATTTTGAAACTAAAAAATTAAGTGGAAGTGATGTAGATCTTGGAATAGAAGATGTTCTTAAGATTGCCCTCAAAGAAGCAAATAACAGAATTATACAAGCATCTATTAGTAGCATTCATTTACAAGGAATGGGTACAACTGAAGTAATAGCTCTTTATAGTGATATGAAACTTTATTTGGGTAATGTAGGAGATAGCAGAGGTTACTTAGTTAAAGCTGATGGTATAAAACAAGTTACAAGAGATCATTCTGTAGTACAAGATCTAAAGGATCAAGGCTTAATAACCGAAGAAGAAGCAAAAGTACATCCTTATCGTAATGTTATTACTCGTTGCCTTGGTATGCAAGCTGAGATAGAGGTAGATACCTTTGTTCTTGACCTAGAGATTGGAGATAGAATTATTATGTGTACTGACGGATTAACTAATCTAGTTTCTGACGAAGAAATACAACAATTTGTCTTTGAAAATGACGACCTTGAAGCTATTTGCAAAAAGTTAGTTGCCACTGCTAATGAAAGAGGTGGACATGATAATATCACGGTCGTTCTTCTTGATATTGATGGTAAAGATTAATTTATTTAATTATTTTTCTTTTGTATATTAATTTTTGAGGTCGGCTTTTTAAAAGTGATAGTTCTTAATAAATATGAAATAATCGAAGAAGTCGGCCGAGGTGGCATGGGACTTGTTTATCGAGCAAAGGATATGAGACTCAGTAGAGATGTTGCTCTAAAAGAACTTATACTTGCACATCACATTGTTGGTGCTGAAAAAGATGAAATAATTGCTAGATTTAAGCAAGAAGCCCAAACAGCAGCAAGTCTTAGTCACCCAAATATAATAACTATTTTTGATGTTGGTGAAGAAAATAATAGACATTTTATTGCTATGGAATTCCTCCCTGGCAAAACTCTAAAAGACTTTCTTGATGAGGGCTATAAATATACCTATGATGAGATTATTGATATTCTTCTACAATTATCTTCAGGTCTTGAACATGCACATTCAAGAGGGATAATTCATAGAGATATTAAACCTGATAATATAAAATTGTTGGATGGTAATAATGTAAAAATAACTGATTTTGGTATTGCTCGTGTCGAAAATAATACAAATAGTTTAACCCAAGATGGTACTATGCTTGGTACATTAGGATATATTTCACCTGAACAGCTTCACAATTCCAAAGGTGTTGATACTAGAGCAGATATTTTTTCTTTTGGGGCTATGGCTTACGAAGTATTTACAAAAAAACTTCCTTTTGACGGCGGTACAGTTGGAGCAACCATCCTTAAGATAATGACTGAAAATCCTGTTCCACCTAGCAAAATAGACCCTAGTATACCTGAAGCTCTTGAAAATTTTATTTTAAAATGTCTTAAAAAAGATCCTGCAGAAAGGTATCAAAAATTTAAAGAAATAATTCAAGATTTATCGTTGATAAAGTTAATGTTGGCTAATCCAGGATTTGATGTTAATAAAAATACTACAAACTCTGGATTCGCTAAAATAGAAAGTAATAATACTGTCTCTGGACCTCCTCCAGTTCGTAACTCAAATATTAGTAATCCGATAAGTAGCCCATTTGAAAAAATGGATAATGCCAATAAACCAATATTAGAAAAACCTCCTCTTGGTAAAACTAATTTAAATGATGAACAAAAAAATATTTTTCAGAATATGCTTAGAGTTACATCCAATACTCCTTCTCGATTTAGTAATTTAGATCAAAATATTAGAACTACATCAAATGTTCCACCTCATCTTAATAATCAAGAACAAAACAATACTCCTGTTAATCAAATGCAAAATAATACCCCAAAGCCAGAGTTAAATCAAGTTAATACTAGCCCAAATAACCAAAAACCTCTTCTTTTTAATGTAGATGCACATAAGGATATTACTATATCTTTTATTAGAATAATAGGGAAAATAGGAACGAATAAAGGTCAATTTAATGCTCCTAAAGGTATTTCATTAACTAAAAATGGACTTATTTTGGTAGCAGATACACAAAATAGAAGGGTACAAGTTTTTGATCAACTTGGTGAATGGAAATTTATGATTCACTTAAGTGAGATGCAATCTCCATGTGATGTAGCAGTTGATGCTAATAATAAAATATATGTAATTGATTCTGTAGACTGTTATATTAGAGTTTTTGACTCTATGGGTAATTTACTTTCAAAATTTGGTGGAAAAGGTACCAATCATGGTCAATTTAAATCCTTAGGCTGCATGGCTATTTGTAATGACAAAATATACGTAACAGATATGGAGGCTTACAAAGTATATGTTATAAGTCTTGGTGGTCAACTACAAACATCATTTGGTAAATACGGTCTAAAACCAGGTGAGTACAAATCACCTTATAGTATTGCTATTGATGAAAACAGAATATATATTCTTGACTATGGTATACCAAGAGTTCAGATTATTGATAAAGATGGTATATCAAGACTAATATTCGGTGAACGTGGAACGATGAAAGGTCAGTTTAGTATACCTAAAGGCATAGGAGTTGATAAATTTGGGCGAATATATGTTTGTGATACATTAAATCATAGAATACAAGTTTTTGATAAAAATGGTAAATGGATTTATACTTTTGGTAGTAAGGGTAATGGAAATGGACAATTTATGGGACCAGAAGCAATACATATAAGTTACGAAGGCAATATTTTCATCTTAGATAAAGGTAACAGTAGAGTCCAAGTTTTTACTTATGAAGTTTAGTCAACTTAAATTTTAAGAATTTGTATTTATTTGCATTATTCGTAGCCGTAAATCTTTTTGTTAAATCAAAAGACATGGGCTAAATAAATTGTTGCCACTCCGTTTTCAGGTGGTATTTTTGTTTTTAGACCCAATTGCTTAGAAAATAATAATGGATTAATTGATTCGACATAATCAAAACCACATTCTCTAAAAAAGGATTCTCCTTCGTCAGAATTATCAATGTCCATATAAAATTTTATTTGCAAAAACTTTAGAGCTAAATTCATAACTGAATTGTTAAAAATATTTCTTTTCATATCTTCCTCATGGTAGATGTCTGTTATATATACTCCTCCACCATTTTTTTTTAGTAGCTTTGCAATGTTAGAAAATATTTTTTTTAAGCTTTCCATATCATAATATATGGTTAGTCCTTCAGTTATGATAACTGTTTTTTCATCTTTTGTTAGCAAAGGAGATATTTTTTCACTTAAATTATCCAAAAATAGGTCTGCCTCTATAAATTTATGGTTTGGACGTTTTATTTTCTTATCTTTATATACTTTTTCTACTTTAGATTTTTTTAGCTCAAGCATATCAGTTAAATCGGATTCAATATAAGTAAACTCTGGATTTTCTGAAAATGTCATACCTCTTGGTGAGAGGCCACAAGCAAACTCAACAACTTGCTTATAAGGAAATTTTGAAAGCATAAAATACTCTATAGCTCTATGTCTTGGTTCAAGCATAAAATAAACATAATCATTTTTTTTATTGACTAAATAAGGTAAGCCAAAAGCCCTAATTATATTAAAGACAAATTTAAAATTTTGATTAACAAAATACTTGGCATTAGATAATCCTAACATATCCCAAGCATGAGCTGTAATGTGAGCTGTAGGGCTAATTTTTGATGAGTTTATATTATTTTCCATATCTTGTACATTTTACTTCATTGTTAAGAATAGTCGATCTATTTTGCTTTAATTATTATATATATTTATTAAAAAATGATTTTCAGATATTAGGCTAAAGATTTTTATCCTATGTCATTCCAAGCTTGATTTGGAATCCCTAACCAGTTGATGCTCAAAAAGTACATTACTTTATAATTTTATTATTATCCTTATTGTTTACGGACAACTGTCTACACTAAATCACTTTTTATAAAAATTAGTAAAAGAAAAATAAGCCATTAACCCAATTGAGATAATAAAAATTGATATAGGTAAATTTATAAAAGGATTTTCACTTGAGCCAAATCCAAAATATTTTTTAAATATTGATGATATGATTGCTGTTGTTATTAGAAATATAGCAAATCCTAGGCAGCCATTTGTATTTGAAACGCCAGAATATTCTGAATCATATCCTCCTCCAGACTCGCCACCAGAATCACCTCCACTATCTGAAGAACTGTCACCGCTACTATCTGACATTAGATTTCCTTTATAATAAATTTAAGTTATGTTTTTCTTAATTATATTATTTTCTCAAAGAATTTAATAGATACAAACCTGAATAAACTTTTAAATCTATCAAGCATCCTTCTTTTTCTTTTTGTTTTAGCCAAATATCAATTTCTTTTAATGGTATTTCATGAACGATAATATTTTCTGATTCAACACCACCACCTGACGAAACCTTTTTTAATCCTTCGGCATAAACTAAAGTTACAGTTTCACTAGTTAATCCTGAAGAGGTTGGTCCTTCGGCTACAATTGTTACTTTTTTGGCACTATATCCAGCTTCTTCTTCAAGCTCTCTTAAGGCTGCTGTTTCTATCGCTTCATTCTCACCAGAATCTCCAACAAGTCCAGCAGGAAACTCAATTAAGTTTTTATTAATTGATTTACGAAATTGTTCTACTAGAATAACTTCATCAAGGTCGTTAACAGCTAAGATTCCAGCCACTCCAGAGCAATTTTTTCGTTCAACATATTCCCATGAATTATCATTAATAAATTTTAAATATTTACCTTCATACTTAATTTCTTTAGTTCCCATTTTTATTATCCCTTATTTATATTTTAAACTTAATCAAGACTAATTAATCTATTCTTTCCAACTCATATAATATTCTTTCCATTCAACTTTTTGAGCATCTTCTGAAGGTATAAGAGGATTTCTAGCATCTATCATAACAGCATATTCATCAGTTTTTTCTTTTTTTGAGCTGTTTTTTAAGGCTTTAGGATGCGGGCCATGATGAATACCTTGAGGATGAAAAGTTATTGTTCCTGGTTTTATTCCATCTCTACTAAAAAAATCTCCATCATGATAAAAAATAACTTCATCATAATCTATGTTTCTATGATAAAAAGGTACTTTCAAAGCTCCTTCCTCTGATTCTAATGGTCTAGGAACAAATGAACAAATTACAAACTTACTACCAATAAAAGTGCTATGAACACTAGGTGGTATGTGTGCTCTATGACTTATTACAGGGCATATATCTTTAATACTTATTTTCCAAACACTTAAATCTCCCTTCCAACCAACAACATCTATTGGATTAAATGGATAAAAAACAGATGTTTCTTCACCTAATCTTTTTATTTTTAATTCCCATTCTCGATCATCAATTATAGGGCTAGGCTCTGGAGTCTCGATAGTTGCAGGGTCATAAAGTGCATTAGGACCAAGTAAACCTCTTTCTGGCTGATTTATTTCACTAAAAGATTCAACCAATAAACAAAAAATAGGTTGTTCAACCTTTATTCTATAAGTTGTACCTCTAGGAATAACAAGATAATCACCTTTGGTAAAAGCCATAGCTCCAAAGTCTGTTTCTAAGACTCCTTGTCCTTCATGAATAAATCTGACTTCGTCACCGTCAGCATTTCGATAATAATATGGCATATCTCTAGTTAATCTATGAGTGTATATTACTAAATCTGAGTTATATAATATTATATGAGCCTTTTCATCATTTTCTATAATATTACAATTATAAGCTCTAGGTTTAAGATTGCCTTCTATTCTTGTCCAACTTGTTGGGGGATGTAGTCGGTAAAGATGTGAAACTTTACCGTAGAAACCTTCTCTTCCATGCTCTTCTTCATAAGTACCTTCTGGTAAATTTAGATGGGCTTGTTTGGCGTATAGCCCTTTTCTTAATGGGTACATAAATTAATCCTTATTAAAACAAAAAATCTAATGAAATTATATATTATCTGTTGGATTTATGTTTTAATTTTAAACCATTTGGCTCCAAAATATTTTCTAATCTTGCCAATAAAAAGTCTACAACTAAAGCTAATATAGCAGAAGGTATTGCTCCTGATAAAATAAGGTTATTATCATTAAGAGTTAGACCTGTTACTATCAGTTCACCTAAGCCACCTGCACCAATAAATGCCGCTAATGTAGCTGTACCAATATTAATAACTGTAGCTGTTCTGATACCAGCCATAATTATTCTTGTAGATAATGGTAACTCTAGCTTAAACATTAATTGCATTTGTGTCATACCCATGCCTTTTCCAGCTTCTTTTAGTGCTGGATCAACAGATGTAATACCTGTATAAGTATTTCTAATTATTGGCAAAAGACCATATAAAAATAATGCTGCAATTGCTGGTGCTGTACCTATGCCAAAAACAGGTATCATAAAACCTAAAATAGCTAGACTTGGTATTGTTTGAATAACTCCAGCTATTGATAAGATAGGCGATGCAAGCTTTTTGTACCTTGATATTAATAATCCTAATGGTAAGCCAACAAGTATTGAAAAAAATGTTGCTACAATAGTTAAGAATATATGTTGTAAAGTCAGTTTAATAATAGGATTTTCTTTTTTACTTTCTGCTTTATTATCAGCAATAAACTTTTTTTCAACTAAAAATTGCCTAGCCACTTTTTCATAAGACTCACTTTTTACTTCAACTTGATAATTTAATTTGATAATCTCTTGATCATTAATTTGATTATTTAAGGTATTTAAAACTTTTTCTATTTCAGGATATTTTTTTAATATTTCACCTCTAATAATAGGAGCCGCATAATATGGAGGAAAAAACTTCTTATCATCCTTAAGCAATAATAAATTATATTTAATCAAATTCCCATCCGTTGAATAAGCATCAGTTAAATCAACTTGACCAGATTCGATAGCTTTATAAACTAATCCATGCTCCATACCTTTCATATTAGGGAAGCTAAAACCATAATGTTTAGATAAACCTTCATACCCATCAGATCGGTTAATAAATTCATGTGATAAAGCAACACGTAACTCACTTAAATGTGAGCTTAGTTCAGAAATATTCTTGATATTAAGTTTTTTAGAAATAGCCAGTGCATAAGTGTTATTAAAACCAAAAGGTTTAAGCCAGCTTATATTATATTTTTCTTTAAATCCTTGTGATACTTTTTGATAAACTTTATCAGCATCATTAATTTGAATATTATCTTTTAAAATAGCCGTTAAGCCTGTTCCTGTATACTCAGGATATAAGTCTATACTATTGGTTCTAAGAGCTTCAAAACAAATCAAAGTCCCACCCAAACCAAATTTTCTATCAACTTTATGTTCAGTTTTTTCTTCGATTAAAATGGACATCATTTCAGCTAGTAGTTGAGATTCGGGAAACTTTTTACTACCAATTTTAATCGTATCAGCAAAAGCTGGAGATATAGAAAAAATAGTTAAAAGAGTAATTAGAGATATCATTAGAGTTTTTTTGTATATTTTCATTAGTTTAAATGGCTTTCTAAAAAATTTTTGACAAAATCATTGGCTGGATTATTTTTTAAATCATCTGGGCTACCAAATTGTTGCATATTACCTTTATCCATTACTAAAATTTTATCTGATAAATGAAATGCTTCTTTGAGGTCATGAGTAACAAAAACCATTGTTTTTTTGACAATTTTTTTTAATCGAATAAATTCAGTTTGCATTTGCGCTCTAGTTATTGGATCGAGAGCCGAAAATGGCTCATCTAACAATATTACGGGAGGGTCTGATGCCATAGCTCTGGCAATTCCGACTCTTTGCTGTTGACCACCGCTTAACTCGGCGGGGTATCGATTTTTAAATTTTGCTGGTTCTAACTCTACAAGATTTAATAATTCATCAACCCTTGCAGACATTTTTTCTTTGTCCCAATTTTGTAAACTGGGTACAAGCCCAATATTTTTTGCTACAGTCCAATGTGGAAATAAGCCACCACCTTGTATAACATAACCTATTTTTCTCCTTACCTCAATTTGATCCTGTTCAAGAATATTTTTTCCAAGTATAAATATCTCTCCTGATGTTGGTTCTAAAAGTCTATTAAGCATCTTTAATGTAGTTGTTTTACCACATCCACTAGTACCAATCATACATAAGGTTTCACCTTCTAATAGTTCAAACGAAATTAAGTTTACAGCGGTAACATTACCTTCAAATGTTTTTGTTAGGTTTTTTACAGTAATCAAATCATCCTCCTAAAAAATTATCATGTATTTTTAAATAATTCGTTTATTATAATATAACAAGACTAAATTTTTTTGATAACTTTTTAACCTATTTATAATTTTTATTATCTTCAAAAACCATCTCAATATTTGGTAATATATTTTTATTAAATTAATAGTTTTGATTTTTAATTTAATGAGAATAGGTTAAATAATTTAGGAGTAAAAAAAATGGATAGAAAAAGTAGTATAAAAAAGATTAATGAATTAATTAAAGATGTCCGAATAGCAATGATGACAACCGAAGATGAAGATGGATCATTACGAAGCAGACCTATGGGTACTCAACAAGTTGAATTTGATGGGGACTTATGGTTTTTTACTGGTAAAGATTCTACTAAAGTAAGAGAAGTAAATAAAAATCATCAAGTTAATGTTAGCTACTCTAATCCTGAAAGCAATACCTATGTGTCAGTTTCAGGTGAGGCTCAACTAATTACAGATAAGGATAAAATGAAGGAGTTATGGAGTCCTTTACTTAAAGCTTGGTTTCCTGACGGGCTTGATGATCCAAATCTCTCATTAATTAAAGTAAATGTTGAAAAAGCTGAGTTTTGGGATTCGCCTTCAAGCAAAATGGTTATGTTAGTTGGATTTGTAAAAGCTATTGTAACAGGTAAAACATATCAGCCAAGTGATAGCGAGCATCAAAAAGTTAAGCTTTAAAATTTATCCCAAGTGCTACTTAGATGACTAAATTTAACTCTTATTGGAATCTGTCCAACATTGATAATTTCATTAATAGTTTTAACTAATGTACCACTTTGTATTTTTTGAGTTTCGATAGCTTGATCTAGGGTTGGTTGGTTAACTAGCCCTTTTTCTAATAAAATTTCACCAATTAATTTTTCGGGTTTCCTTGATTGTTCATCCATGCTTGAAATTAAATTAAGGATTGATATTTTACCTTGTTTTATTAGTATTTCACCTAATTTGTCGCTTCTAGTAATTTTTTCCCATTTTTTTTCATTGGTCATAAATCCTAACTCATCAAGACAATTATCAATAACTTTATCTTGAACTTTTTGTAAATTAAGTAATTCAAGAAGCTTTTTTCTGGTTATATAATCTTTATCGACCAAAAATTCACCAAATGGGCCATGAACAGATAGTTTATGTTCATTCATTAAATCAGTTAACAAGGAAAGAGAGATTGTTCCAGAACGTAAAAGCATTTCGCCAAGTCTTTCACGTTTAGTTAGTCGTTCTAACTTTTCAATATTATTTACAGGTATTTCCATTAATTAAACCTAAATTTTTTAAATTTTGTTTTGTTTAATCTTGAAATTTTACTATAAAATTCTTTTCTATTTATCTGTTAATAATTTAAAAATATCTGCTCATACTTGTGCCAAGATCAGTTAACAACAATTTCATAATATCACAATATTTTTAAAAGTGTATGTATCACTTTTAAAAATATTGTGATATAAAATATATTAGTTATTCTTTATCTTTTTCTTTGATAACAGTCGAACGAATACTTAATTCTCTCATTAACTGTGGCTCAACATTAGATGGTGCATTAGTCATCAAACATGTTGCATTCTGTGTTTTTGGGAAAGCTATAACATCTCTAATGTTATCACAATCTGTAAGTAGCATAACAATTCGGTCGAGACCTAGTGCTAATCCACCATGTGGCGGTGCTCCAAATTCAAAAGCATCCATAAGAAAACCAAATTTTTGCTTTGCTTCTTCATCAGTCAGACCTAATACTTCAAACATTTTCTTTTGCACATCTTTTTTATGAATTCTGATACTTCCACCACCTAACTCATAACCATTTAAAACTAAATCATAAGCATTAGCTTTACACTTTCCTGGATCTGTATCCAAGTAACCAAGATGCTCAGGTTTTGGTGATGTGAATGGATGATGCTTTGCAGCCCATCTTTTATTTTGTGAGTCATATTCAAATAGAGGGAAATCAATAACCCACAGTAAGCTAAGTTTTTTTGGATCAATTAAGTTTAATTTTTTACCAAACTCACTTCTAAAACGTCCAAGTACATTGGCAACTGTATCATAATCATCGCCAACGACTAATAATACATCACCGTTCTCAGCCTTACTGATACTTTTTATTTCGGAAAGCTCCGTTTCAGTAAAAAACTTAGCAATAGGTGATTTGAGTGTACCATCTTGATTATAAATAAACCAAGTTAATCCTTTTGCACCAATTTTAACAGCCTTATCTCTTAACATATCAAGCTCATTTCTTGACATATCTGACATTTTGTCAAGCTTAATTGCTTTAACTTTTCCACCACTTTTTGCTATATCAGCAAAACCATTAAAACCAGAACTAGCCATCATATCAGTAAGATCAATAAATTTCATGTCAAAACGAGTATCAGGTTTGTCTGAACCATACATATCCATTGCTTCTTCATAAGTAAGTCTTGGAATAGGTTGATGTAAATCCACACCTTTAAATTCTTTAATTATTTTAATGACCATATCTTCAACTAAGTTCAAAATATCTTCTTGCTGAATAAATGACATTTCAATATCTATTTGAGTAAATTCGGGTTGTCTGTCAGCTCTAAGATCTTCATCTCTAAAACATCTAGCCACTTGAAAATACTTTTCGTATCCAGCAACCATCAAAATTTGTTTAAAGATTTGTGGTGATTGAGGTAAAGCATAAAATTCACCTGGATGTACTCTACTAGGAACTAAATAATCTCTAGCTCCTTCAGGAGTTCTTTTTGTAAGCATTGGAGTTTCTATTTCATAAAAATCATGTTGATCCATATAATTTCTAACTAATTGCGTTACTTTATGCCTTGTTCTCATTCTTTTTTGCATAACAGGTCTTCTAAGGTCAAGGTATCTGTATTTTAATCTTAGTGCTTCTTCTACATTTACTTCATCTTTTATTTCAAATGGAGGCGTTTTTGCTGTGTTTAGAATACTCAAATGAGTAGCATACAACTCTATTGATCCACTACTTGTATTTTTGTTAATACTCTCTTCTGGTCTGATAGAAACTTTTCCAGTGACAGATATAACAAATTCACTTCTTAATTTTGATGATAATTCATGAATTTCTGTATCAAGTTCAGGGCTAAAAACAACTTGTAGTAGTCCAGATCTATCTCTTAATTCAATAAAAACCAGACCACCTAGATCACGACGTGTATCTACCCAACCCATTAGGGTTACTTCTTGATCTACATGTTCTTTAGTTAGTTCTCCACATCCATGAGAACGCTTCAATATTGACACCTTGACTTAATACCTCTTACTAATAAATTTTTTGAAAGCTTGATATATTCTATCATGAACTTATCTATTAGTTAAAATCAGGTTTAATATTATTACTAATTTATTGATATGAAAAAACTAATAGTTAAATAATGGTTAATTAAAGTATATTTTTTGTATAAGGTTAAGTAAAGTCAGGAAAGTTTATTTTTATAACAGCTATATAAAAAATATAAATTAATTTTAATACTAATTTATTCTTTTATTAAGTGGAGGATAATTTTTATGTCATCAATATCTAGTGCAAATGCTTATAACAGTGTTTCTAATTATACACGCCCAACAAATGTGGCTG